>JANONV010000271.1:0-5442 GCA_031421015.1 Gallionella sp.
CGGACTTGTTGCGCCAGCAACGACTGGTGAACGTTATGTGCGAGCCTGGATTTTTATCGCGCAGCCCCAAGATCGAAGAGACTCATATCTCCTGGGTGTTGCTTGCCGGGCACGATGCCTACAAGATCAAAAAAGCAGTCAATCTGGGCTTCCTCGATTTTTCCACTCTGGAGGCGCGCCATTTTTATTGCACCGAAGAGCTGCGTCTCAATCGCCGCCTCGCGGCAGAACTCTACCTCGAGGTCATTGCCATCGGCGGCACGCCGGAACAACCGGTGCTGGGTGGCGAACCCGCCATCGAGTATGCGGTGCACATGCGGCGCTTCACCCGAACCGCCATGCTGGATCGCGTGCTGGAGAACGGCAGGATTACCACCGCGCATATTGATCTGCTTGCTTCCGTGATCGCCAACTTCCACGCCTCGCTGCCGCCCGCCGCAGCGGATTCGCCTTTTTGTGCAACGGCTGAAATAGAAAAAGCAGCTCTGCAAAATTTCGCGCATTTGCCGCAACTGCTCAGCGCGCCCGATGACATGGCCATGCTGGAAGCGGTGCACCAGGCCAGCGCGCGCGAGTTCGCCGCCTGCGAGCCGCTCTTTAAGCAGCGCGCAACGGCAGGCTGCGTGCGCGAATGCCATGGCGACCTGCATCTCGGCAACATCGTGCTGCTGGACGAGGTGCCCACGCCTTTCGACTGCATCGAGTTCAGCGCCTCACTGCGCTGGATTGACGTGATCAGCGAGATCAGTTTCACGGTGATGGATTTGCTGCAGCGTGGCCGGCCGCAACTAGCTTGGCGCTTGCTCAACGCCTATCTGGAAATTACCGGCGATTATTCCGGGGTTGGCGTGTTGCGTTTCTATCTTGCCTATCGTGCCATGGTGCGCGCCAAGATCGCCGCGATACGCGCCGGTCAGCGCGGCATTGCCAAGGCAATACTGGAGTTGAAATCCTGCCGCAGCCATCTCGGCCTGGCCCATGACTGCCTGACTCGACGCCGACCTGCGTTGATCATCACGCACGGATTGCCCGGTTGCGGCAAGAGCACTTTCGCGCAAATTGCGCTGGAGCGTCTGGGCGCGATACGCATCCGCTCGGATGTCGAGCGCAAGCGGCTGTTCGGATTGACGGCGCTGGCTGACAGCAAGGCGCTGATCGAGGCGGACATCTACAGTGAGGATGCGACGCGCCGCACCTACGCCCGCCTGCATGAGTTGGCTCGCGGCCTGATCGCCGCCGGGTTCCCCGTCATCGTTGATGCCGCTTTGTTGCGCCATGCTGAACGAGAAAGTTTTCGCGCGCTTGCGCGGGAGATGGACACGCCCTTCGTCATTGCCAGTTTGCAGACTGACGCGGCATTGCTGGCGGAAAGGCTGGCACAACGCAGCATTCGCGGCCACGATGCCTCCGAAGCCGGCATGACTGTATTTGAAAAACTAAAGATTGCTCAGGAGCCGCTTGCGGATGAGGAACTGGTTGCCGCCGTGACTTTCATCAACAACGGCGATGTAGCTGCGCTGCGGTCTGACGTCGAGGGATGGAAATCGCTTGATGCGCGTCTGGCATGAAGGCTAGAGGTAGTGTGGATAAAGTGCGAAGCACGCATCCACCATGCGGAACTACAACACCACCGGCCTATCCGGCATTTCATTGGACTTGCCGCTGCGTGCCGGAAAGTGGTGCGCCAGATGTTCGCCCACGGCATGTATTCCGGCGAGCACGCCCGCTTCAAAATGTCCTGCGCGGAACGCCGCTTCCATCTCGCGGCAAATCGCTTCCCAGACTTCTTTGCCGAGCCTGGCATGGATGCCGCGGTCGGCAACGATCTCGACATCACGGTCGGCCAGCAACAGATAGATCAGCACGCCGTTATTGTGCTCGGTATCCCAGACGCGCAATTTGGAAAACACGTCGATGGCGCGTTGCTGCGCGGTCTGCCCCGCCAGCAGCGGCGCCAATTCCAATGCGGCTTCGACCGCAAAGCGGATCTGCCCGTCATGTTTAACTTCAGTTGCGCGTATCGCGCGCTCGATCGCTTCCAGCGTGCGCGACGGAAATGCGCGCTGCACGACCGCACCGCCGCTCGATAGATGTCGCATGATGCGTTTAATGTCCATTTACCATCTTCCTGAGGCACCGCCCCCGCCAAATCCGCCACCCCCGCCGCCGAATCCTCCTCCACCGCCGAATCCGCCACGGCCAAAACCGCCCCCGCCATAACCGCCGAAGCCGCGCCCGCCTCCACCCAGCAGCACGAACACGAACGCCATCAGCCCTACCAGCAGCGCTATCAGCATCGGAACGACCATCAACCAGGCCAGCACCCCCAGTGCTCCGCCCATCAGCACAGCGGCAGGAAAGCGCCCGAGCAGTGCGCGCAACATGCCGCCCACGATCACCACCAGCCCGAAAGCGATGAACAGCAGCGACTCGATGTCAAATTTTCCGCTGGCGGTTGAACTTCGCGGCGGAGGCAAGGGTTCGCCTTCGATCACCTGCATCATCGCCGCTGCGCCCGACTCGATGCCGGAATAAAATTCGCCGCGTTTGAAACGCGGCACGATGACTTCATTGATGATGCGATTCGCAGCAGCGTCGTTCAGCGCGCCCTCCAGGCCGTAGCCCACCTCGATGCGCAGGGTTCGATCATCCTTGGCGACGAGCAGCAGCGCGCCGTCGTCCACGCCTTTGCGTCCCAGCTTCCACGCCTCGACCACGCGGATGCCGAATTGCTCGATGCTCTCAGGCTGGGTGGTCGGCACGATCAGCACGGCAAGCTGCGCGCCCTTGTTCGCCTCGAACTCGGCGAGACGTGATTCCAGTGTTTGGGTTTGTTGTGCATCCAGCGTGGCGGTGAGATCGGTGACGCGCTGCGTGAGCGGCGGCAGCGCGACTTCGGCACGCGCCGCGCCGCTCAGCAGCAACGCAAACAGAATTACCTGCGCAAGACTTTTCATTTATTTCGCCGGTGTCGTGACAGACGTGGTCGAACGATCACGCAGCATAGTGTTGAATTTCAACTTCCACATGACGCTTAACAGTGCCGTCGGCATCGGCATAAACCCGGCGGGCAGTGTCTTCACTCAAATAATACTCGCCGCAGTCATCACAGATTTCAGCAGGAACATCACGAATGACCACTACCGACTTATCGCGCTGCAGAGTAACGGTGGTAATGCCCGGGTGGGTCTGACCAGTTTTGCAGATTACGCATTTCATCATATTCTCCTTCTCTTGAATGATTCATCCCAAACTGCGGGGTCAGGCAGGTAGATTGTAACCAGACGGCAACATCCCGTTGCCGATTCGCGCGCAACAACCGCATGAACCGGCTGACTTCCATAATAGTTCCGTAGGGTGGATAAAGGCACATCGTGCCGTATCCACTGTTCCGCATGGTGGATACGTGCTTCGCACTTTATCCACCCTACCGCTTTTCATTTATTTCGTCGGTGCAGCGCCGGGTACAGCCGCTTTGGGCGCAGCGAAATCCACCGTCGGCGGACGGGAAATTTCTTTCTCGTTTTCCACCGTAAACGATGGCTTCACCTTGTAGCCGAACAGCATCGCAGTCAGGTTGCTGGGGAAAGAACGCACCGTGACGTTGTACTCCTGCACCGCCTTGATATAGCGGTTGCGCGCAACCGTCACACGGTTTTCCGTGCCTTCGAGTTGCGCTTGCAGGTCGCGGAAATTCGCATCGGATTTCAATTGCGGGTAATTCTCCACGATCACCATCAAGCGACTCAAAGCCGAAGTCAATTGGCCTTGTGCCGCCTGAAATTTGGCGAACGCCTGCGCGTCGTTGATCAGCTCGGGCGTGGCCTGGATGCTGCCTACCCTGGCGCGCGCCTCGGTGACACCCAACAGCACGGCCTGCTCTTGCGCGGCAAATCCTTTGACGGTGTTGACCAGATTAGGGATCAAGTCGGCGCGCCGCTGATACTGGTTCAGCACCTCCGCCCAACTCGCCTTGATCTGCTCATCGGTGGTTTGAAAAGTGTTGTAGCCGCAGCCGCTCAACAGCAATGCCAGTAAAACCATCCCTAAGGTACGCATCGTTGGTTCCTCCAAATTCAATTGCAAAAAACAGGCGAAAACTATAGCACCAAACCAATAGAAAGCCATTGGCATCTGTAGGTTGGGTTAGCAAGAATCATGGTTCGACAAGCTCACCACCGACGAGCGTAACCCAACATCATTTATAAAAACCGTTGGGTTCACCCTACGGGTACGAGACGCGAAAAAGCCGCTAACCCAACCTACGCAGGCTAGATCGCCTGCCCCGCCGCGTAGCCGGAAGCCCAAGCCCACTGGAAGTTATAACCGCCGAGCCATCCGGTGACATCCACCACTTCGCCGATGAAATACAGGCCGGGGACTTCGATGCATTCCATGGTTTTCGACGACAGCGCGCGGGTGTCTATCCCGCCGCAGGTCACTTCGGCCTTGTTGTAACCGGCGGTGCCGGACGGGGTGACCTGCCAGTCGTGCAGTTGCGCGGCAATTTGTTTGCGCTGTTTGTCGTTGTATTGATTGAGCGGCCTGTTCTCGATCTTCTGATGCTCGGTGAGCTGCGCGCACCACACATCGGAAAAGCTTTTGGGGAACCATAGCATCAGGTAATTGCTCAGCAATTTTTTTGCTGGTCTTCTGTTCATCCAACAAAGTCTGCATATCGCAATCCGGCAGCAGGTTGATGTGCAGCGATTGGCCATGCTGCCAGTAGGAAGAGATTTGCAATATCGCCGGGCCGCTCAAGCCGCGATGGGTGACCAGCATGTTTTCGCGGAACGACTGCTTGCCGAAACTCACGATCGTATCGAGCGAAACACCGGTCAGATCGGCATAAGGTTTCCAGTCGTCCGGCGCGAAAGTCAGCGGCACTAGGCCGGGCTTGAGCTTGGTGATGGGGATGCCGAATTGTTCGGCGACGTGATAACCGAACGGGGTCGCGCCGGTCTTGGGGATGGACAGGCCGCCGGTGGCGATCACCAGCGCGGCAGCGTTGAATTCGCCGCGCGAGGTGCTGACGTGGAACTTGTGGCCTTCCTTTTTCTGCTGCCCGTTTTCGGGAAGTGGCGAGTAGTTGATTTCGCCGACTTCGCATGTCATAAAACGTTTCACGCCCGCCGCTTCGCATTCGCCGCGCAACATGGCAATCACCGCTTCCGATTCGTCGTCGCAGAACAATTGCCCGAGTGTTTTTTCGTGATAGCCGATATTGTGCTTTTGCAGCAGCGCGATGAAATCCTGCGGTGTGTAGCGCGCCAGCGCCGAACGGCAAAAGCTCGGGTTGGCGGAGATGAAATTTTCCGGCTTGGTGTTGATGTTGGTGAAGTTGCAACGCCCGCCGCCGGAGATGCGTATTTTTTCTGCAAGTTTTTTGGTGTGGTCGAGCAACACCACGGAACGCCCGCGCTGTCCGGCTTGCAGCGCACA
>JANONV010000272.1:0-1765 GCA_031421015.1 Gallionella sp.
ATTATTTTCACAGCCTCGCCAGCGCCGTTCTATTTGCGCTACCGTGGTTGACCATCTGGCCGTTGCTGCTGTATCAACACTCGCCGCGATTGTTCGCGGCCTGGGCATGGACGCACAACCTCGGCAACTGGCTCGATTACGTCAAAGCCGGGCCGGGCATGGATGCCTTCTACTATCTGGAGAGTCTGCCGTGGCTGGCGTGGCCGGCTCTGCCGCTGGCTTTCTGGGTGGTGTGGAAATCGCGCAAGCGCCTGGCGCAACGCGACGATCTGCAATTGCCGCTGGTCGGTTTCGCGGTGATGCTGGTCACGCTCAGCCTGGCGACTAACATCAAGGAGTTGTACGCGCTGCCGATGCTGTTGCCGCTGGCTTTGCTGGCGACTGCCTCGCTGTCCATACTCAGACGCGGTGCGGCGAACGCGCTGGACTGGTTTGGGATCATGACTTTCGCGCTGCTCGCCATCCTGATGTGGTGGGGCTGGGCCGGGTTGCTGCTGGATAACCGCGCCAAGATCACGCAGTGGCTGAAGGATTTTCAGCCGGGCTACGATCCCGAATTGCAAACCGCGCCGTTCGTCATTGCCATCATCGCCACCGTGTTATGGGTGGTGCTGGTGTGGCGCGTCGGGCGTTCGATGCGCCGCTCGGTGACCAACTGGGCAGCCGGCGTCACGCTGATCTGGATACTGGCAATGACGCTGTGGCTGCCCTGGCTGGACAGCGGCAAGAGTTATCGCAACATGGTCGCCTCGCTGCAACAGGCCATGCCGAGGCAGTACGATTGTGTCGCAAGCGAACACCTCGGCGAAGGTCAGCGCGCCATGCTGCATTATTTCGGCAACATCATCACGCGGCGTGGGGCAAAAGAAGGTTGTGATCTGCGCCTGATCCAGGGCGACAAATTGTCCAAACCGCTGCTCGACGAAACGCGCTGGAAAAAGATCTGGGAAGGCAGCCGCAAGGGCGACAAGAACGAACATTACCGTCTGTATCGGCGGGTGGGGTAAAGAATGGATTCGTTAGTGGTTGCGGCAGTATATAAATTTGTAAAGCTGACAGATTGCGCGGCGATGCGCAAGCCATTGCTGGCGCAGTGCGATACGCTGGGCATCACCGGGACACTGCTGCTCGCCGAGGAAGGCATCAACGGCACGATCGCCGGCACGCGTTCCGGCATAGATCGGATATTGGCGTATTTACGCCGCGACCCGCGACTGGCGGATCTGGAACACAAGGAATCCGCCGCCGGGCAGCCGCCGTTTTACCGCATGAAGGTCAAGCTGAAAAAAGAAATCGTGACCATGGGCGTGGCGGGGATCGATCCCACCGAACTGGCCGGCCATTACGTCAAGCCGGAAGACTGGAACGCGCTGATCAACGACCCCGAAGTTTTGCTGATAGACACGCGCAACGATTACGAGGTGGAGGTGGGCACTTTCAGAGGCGCGCTTGATCCGCGCATCACCACCTTCCGCGAATTTCCCGAGTACGTCAAAAAAAATATTGATCCGCAGCGGAAACCGCGCGTCGCGATGTTCTGCACCGGCGGCATACGCTGCGAAAAAGCCTCGGCCTATATGCTGCAACAAGGATTTTCCGAGGTCTATCACCTGCAAGGCGGGATACTGAAATATCTGGAGAACGTGCCCGCCGAGGAAAGCCTGTGGCAAGGCGAGTGCTTCGTGTTCGACCAGCGCGTCGCGGTGGGGCAAGGCCTGGCGCCGGGGCATTACGAACTGTGCTACGGCTGCTCGCGCCCGATCAC
>JANONV010000273.1:0-10775 GCA_031421015.1 Gallionella sp.
TCCATCACCGCGCTGGCGTCCATACCATGCTGCTGTTTCAGCTTCACGAACTCGGCAAAACCGGCGGCAAAAATGCGCTCCAATGCCCCTTGCTCGCGCCACTCGCCGCCGCTCGAATATTTGTAAAGTTCGTTCAGGTTCTGGTTGTGCCAGAACGCCTCCTCGAATTCTTCGGTCAACCTGGTTTCCCTGCGGATGGTAAACATCTTGAGAAAAATGTACCACCACGACAGCAGCGACACCAGCAACAACAGCCCCATCACCAGTTGCACCAGCACGCTGGCATTGATGATGAGATGCACGAACGACAAATCCCGCGTTACTTCCATTTCAACTCTTCCCCTTTAATTTTTCCATTGCTCGCGCAACACCTCCGGCACACTGACCGGCTTGAAACTTTCCAACGAAACACACACCAGATGCACCTCGGCCTCGGTCAGCACCTCGTCACCGCGGCTAACAGTTTGCAACAGAGAAATGCGGCTGCGGCCGATGTCCTTGATCTGCGCCGTGACGTTCAGCATATCATCGAGCAGCGCTGGCTTGAGGTAATCCAGCTTGAGCGAACGCACCACGAACACCACGCCGAATTCCTTCATCAACCCGGCGTTGCTGTAACCGTGCGTGCGCAGCCACTCAGTCCGCGCGCGCTCCATAAAGTTCAAATAGCTGGCGTGATACGCCACCCCGCCCGCGTCGGTGTCCTGGAAATAGACGCGGATCGGCAAGCTGAATAACTTTCCCTCCTGGCTCATTCTTTCGCCCCAAGATCATCCCAAAGCTCCTTAGTATTGGTATTGCGCGGTTGCGCCAAGCCAAAATGCTGGTAGGCATTGGCAGTGGCGATGCGTCCGCGCGAGGTGCGCTGCAAGTAGCCCTGCTGGATGAGATACGGTTCGAGTACATCTTCGATAGTGTCGCGCTCTTCGCCTATCGCGGCCGCGAGGTTATCTATCCCAACCGGCCCGCCGGTGAATTTTTCGATCACGGTCAGCAATAATTTTCTGTCCATTACATCCAGGCCTTGCACATCCACATCCAGCATAGTCAGCGCAGCATCGGCCACTTCACGTGTGGCCTCGCCTTGTGCCCGCACATCGGCGTAATCGCGCACGCGGCGCAACAGGCGATTGGCGATGCGCGGTGTGCCGCGCGAACGCCTGGCGATTTCCAGCGCGCCTTCGGGCGAGATCGGCATTTCCAGCAAGCCGGAGGAACGCGTCACGATACGCTGCAATTCACTGGTGGTGTAAAACTCCAGCCGCGCCACGATGCCGAAACGGTCGCGCAGCGGATTGGTCAACATGCCCGCGCGCGTGGTCGCGCCGACCAGCGTGAACGGCGGCAGATCGAGCTTCACCGAACGCGCCGCCGGGCCTTCGCCGATCATGATGTCGATCTGGTAATCCTCCAGCGCGGGATACAGTATCTCTTCCACCACCGGGGACAGGCGATGGATCTCGTCGATGAACAGCACATCATTGGGTTCGAGATTGGTCAGCAGCGCGGCGAGATCGCCGGCGCGCTCCAGCACCGGGCCGGAAGTGTGGCGCAGGTTCACGCCCATCTCGCGCGCGATGATCTGCGCCAGGGTGGTCTTGCCCAGACCGGGCGGACCGAACAGCAGCACGTGGTCGAGCGGCTCCTTGCGCTGCTTCGCGGCCTGAATGAATATCTCCAACTGTCCGCGTATCTTTTCCTGCCCGACATATTCGTCGAGCTGCTTGGGGCGCAGCGCGCGCTCCATCACCTCCTCATGTTTGGACACGGGAGTGGGCGCGACCATTCGACCAGAATCTGGGCGCGGTTCGGCGGAAAGGTTATCGCTGTGGATCATGCTTGATCATACAAGGGTGCGCTTGCGCACCCTACAGATAGGGAGGTTGGATTGGACGTCATCATGACCTGGATAATAGCTTAAGCGCCTGGCGGATGCCGTCCGAGACGTTGGTATCCTTGGCTAACTGCTTGGCCGCCCAGTCTGCCTCCTTCTCGTTGTAGCCCAACGCCAGCAGCGCGTTGACGATGTCGTAGCCGGACGACGCAACAGGCGCGCCTTGCGCTGCACCTGTGCCGCTCACCACGAACTTGCCCTGTAATTCCAGCAGCAAGCGCTCGGCGGTTTTCTTGCCCACGCCTGGTATTTTGGTAAGGCGACCGACCTCTTTGTTCGCCACCGCGACCGCCAGATCGGTCAGGCTCAAACCGGACAACACCGATAACGCCAGCTTCGGCCCCACGCCGCTGATCTTGAGCAACTGGCGGAACGCGACACGCTCTTCATTACTCAAAAATCCATACAACAAATGCGCGTCTTCGCGCACGATGAGTTGCGTGTGCAACGCCACTTTTTCGTGCAGCGCGGGCAGGTTATAAAACGTGCTCATCGGCACGTTCAGTTCATACCCCACGCCTAGCACGTCCAGCAAAATCTGCGGCGGATTTTTTTCCAGCAATATTCCAGTCAGCCTGCCGATCATATCAATCTGCCTTTTTTCATTCGGAAACCCTTGGTTGCCAATGCGCCCAAGCCTTGCCCGCCATGCGCATGGCAGATCGCACAAGCCAATGCATCTGCCGCATCCGGGCTGGGTATGCCGGACAACTTCAACAGGCGTTGCACCATTTGTTGCACCTGTTCTTTTTTGGCATGGCCGTTGCCGACCACTGCCTGCTTCACCTGCAACGCGGTGTATTCCGCCACCGGCAGATTCGCCAGCACCGCCGCGCAAATCGCAGCGCCTCTGGCCTGTCCGAGCATCAAAGTGGACTGCGGGTTGACGTTAACGAACACTTTTTCCACTGCGATTTGTTGCGGCTGGTGCAGCGCGATCACTTCGCCTAATGAATTCAATATTACTTTTAACCGTTCCGGCAACTCGCCGTCCGGCGTCTTGATGCATCCGCTGGCGATATAACTCAACTGTTGCCCGACTTTGTCCAATACCCCGAAGCCGGTGATGCGCAGGCCGGGGTCGATGCCCAGGATGCGGATCGGGGAGAGCGCAGCGAGGGGTCGAGGATTGAGCAAAACCAAACCCCCTCTAGATCCCCCTTGTCAGGGGGAGAACTATGCGCTCCCCCCTGACAAGGGGGGCTGGGGGGGTTAGTTTTTCCACGCTCCTCAATCCTCAATTACTGCGGTGGTATAGACTTCCTGCACATCATCCAGATCTTCCAGCGCGTCGATCAACTTCTGCATCTTCACCGCATCGTCGCCGGTAAAGATCACCTCGTTGGCGGGTTTCATGATGACTTCGCCGAATTCCGGTTTATAGCCTGCCGCTTCCAAAGCCTGCTTCACATTCACGAAGTCATGCGGGCTAGTGATCACTTCGATGCTGCCGTCTTCATTGGTCGAAATGTCTTCCGCACCGGCATCCAGCGCGACTTCCATCAAGCCGTTTTCGTCGGTGCCGGGCGCGAAGATCATTTGCCCGCAATGCGCGAACAGAAAAGCCACCGAACCATCGGTGCCGAGATTGCCGCCATTCTTGGTGAAGGCATGGCGCACATCGGCGACGGTGCGCGTCTTGTTGTCGGTCATGCAATCCACCATCACCGCCGCGCCGTTGATGCCGTAGCCCTCGTAGCGCAATTCCTGATATTCCACGCCATCCAGTTCGCCGCTGCCGCGCTTGATGGCGCGCTCAACGTTGTCCTTGGGCATGTTGTTGGAATAGGCCTTGTCCATTGCCAGACGCAGGCGCGGATTGCCATCCGGGTCGCCGCCGCCCAGCCTGGCCGCCACGCTGATCTCCTTGATCAGGCGGGTGAAGATTTTACCGCGCTTGACGTCCTGCTTGCCCTTGCGGTGTTGGATGTTCGCCCACTTGCTATGACCAGCCATGCTTGTCTCCGGAATATGTTCCGCGATGGTATCATTTCCCCATCCTTAACCCAATATTCAAGGCTCGCAACATATTCAAGGCTCGCCAAAGCAAGGGCTGCATGGAATGAAAACCATAATGATTGCCAATCCGAAGGGCGGGAGCGGCTTTAGCCGCGATGTATTCTGATTTCGCGGCTAAAGCCGCTCCCACAAATAATTAATGCTGTTTTTTACACAAAGCTGAGTTAGACGTTGAAGCGGAAGTGCATCACATCGCCATCCTGCACCACATATTCCTTGCCTTCCACGCGCATCTTGCCGGCGTCTTTTGCGCCTTGTTCGCCTTTGTATTTCACGAAGTCGTCGTAGGCGATCACTTCGGCGCGGATGAAGCCGCGCTCGAAATCGTTGTGGATCACGCCTGCCGCCTGCGGGGCGGTATCGCCTTTGTGGATGGTCCAGGCGCGCACTTCTTTTACTCCGGCGGTGAAATAAGTTTGCAGTCCGAGCAACTGATAGCCGGTGCGGATCAGCCGATTCAGACCCGGCTCGTCCTGGCCGATGTCAGCCAGAAATTCTTGTTTGTCTGCATCGGATAGCTCGGCGATTTCCGCTTCCAGTGCGGCGCAGATCGGCACCACCGGCGCGCCTTCTTTGGCCGCGAATTCTTGCAGACGGGTCAGCAGCGGATTGTTGCTGAAGCCGCCTTCTGCGACGTTGGCGACATACATGGCGGGCTTGATGGTGAGCAGGCACAGCGGCTGAAGCAGCGCGAGCTGGTCGGCATCCAGCTTCAACATGCGCGCCGGTTTCCCTTCGTTTAAATGTGCTGAGACTTGCTCCAGCAACACGCCGAGTTTGGCGGCTTCCTTATCGCCGGAGCGCCCCAATTTGCTATTGCGGTGCTGCGCTTTCTCTACAGTGGCGAGGTCGGCCAGCGCCAGTTCGGTGATGATGGTTTCGATGTCGGCAATCGGATCGATCTTGCCTGCGACGTGAATCACGTTGTCGTCCTCGAAACAACGCACCACGTTCAAAATCCCATCCGTCTCACGGATGTTGGCGAGGAACTGATTGCCCAGCCCTTCGCCCTTGCTTGCTCCCGCAACCAGTCCGGCAATGTCCACGAACTCAGTGATTGCAGGCTGTATGCGCTGCGGTTTGACGATGTCAGCCAGCGCCGCCATGCGCGCATCCGGCACCTCGACGATGCCGACGTTCGGCTCGATGGTACAGAACGGATAATTCTCCGCCGCGATGCCCGCCCTGGTCAGCGCGTTGAACAACGTGGATTTCCCCACGTTAGGCAGGCCGTCGATACCGCATTTCAAACTCATTGGTTTTCCTTTTATATTAACTGCAACCCCTCGGCCTCCCCTTGTCAGGGGAGGAGTCTCGGCTCTCCCCCTGACAAGGGGGAGCTGGAGGGGGTTTGGGGTTATGCGCTATGCAGCTTCAACATCGCTGCTTCGGTTTTTCCTTCGATGACCAGATGCGTGATGTTCTGCGCTTGCTGCATAGCCTCGTCTATTAGTTCAAGCTCTTCGCTACGCGGATCATTTAACACGTAGTTGACTACTTCGGTACGGTCACCGGGATGGCCGATGCCGATGCGCAGCCTCCAGAAATCCTTACTGGCTAGATGCGCGATGATGTCTTTCAGGCCGTTATGTCCGCCGTGTCCGCCGCCCATTTTCAGGCGCGCCACACCCGGCGATAGATCCAGTTCGTCATGCACCACCAGCATTTCTGCCGGCTCGATCTTGTAGAACTGCGCCAGCGCACCGACGGATCGTCCGCTGACATTCATAAAGGTTTGCGGCTTGAGCAACAGCATTTCATGACCGTGCAACTGGCTGCGCGCAGTCAAGCCGTGAAACTTGGCCTCGCTCTTGAAGCTCAGCTTTTGCAGGCGCGCGAGTTCATCCACCCACCGGAAGCCGACGTTATGCCGGGTGGTTTCGTATTCGCGTCCGGGATTGCCCAGACCAACTATCAAACGTATCGCAGTCATGCTGTCATAGAACCTGAATAAAAAAACCCGCCATGCCTTAATCAGCAATGGCGGGTTTATGCGGCTGGCCGATTTACTTGGCTTTTTTGGCAGCAGGAGCAGCTGCAGGGGCGCCCGCCCCAGAAGCTGCCCCAGAGCCAGCCCCAGGGGCAGCCGCCCCGGCTGCAGGAGCAGCCGCCGCTGTGGCAACTGCCGCAGCTTCGGCAGCAGCTTCTTCCGCTTCCGCTTCCAGCGCGCCGCGCGGCACTTGCACGGTGGCCACCACGGCTTCAGCGGTATGCGTCCCGTGTGCGGCGGCTTGCACGCCGTTAGGCAGCTTCAAATCGGACACGTGGACGGAATGGCCAAGGGCCAGATGCGCCAGGTCCACTTCGATGAAGGCCGGCAGATCCGCCGGCAAACAGGTGATGTCCAGATCGTTCATCACGTGGCTGATCTTGCCGCCGCCGTCCTTCACGCCCGGCGCGATGTCCTCATTCAGGAAGTGCAACGGCACTCTGATGTGCATCTTTTTCTTCGCATCCACGCGCTGAAAGTCGATATGCTGCACCTGCTGGCGGAACGGATGCATCACGAAATCGCGCAATTGCACGGATTCTTTCTTGCCATCCAGATTCAACGTCAATATGGATGCGTGGAACGCCTCGGCACGCAGCTTGTAATAAAGTTCGTTGTGATCCATATCTATCATGTTCACGTCGCCTGAGCCGTACACGACACCTGGCACGCGGCCGGTGTTACGCAGACGGCGGCTCGCACCCGTACCTTGCGCCTTGCGGGTTGTTGCGTTGATTTCTATTGCCATTTTACTTCTCCTTAAAACTGGATCGTCCGCGACCAGACGATCCTTGCATTGCAACAGCCAACATGGCTGCCGCTAAAAAAAATTGCAGTTTCGTAGGTCGGGTTAGCGGCTTTTCGCGTAACCCGACGGTTATTTACGCACACGTGTCGGGTTACGCTACGCTAACCCGACCTACTGATTTATTCAGCGAACAACGAACTCACCGATTCATCGCTGTTGATGCGGCGTATGGTTTCCGCCAGCAATTCCGCCGTGCTCAATTGACGGATGCGCTTGCAGTTGCGCGCCGCCTCGTTCAACGGGATGGTATCGGTGACGACCAGCTCATCCATCGCGGAACTCTCGATGCGCTCGATCGCCGGGCCGGACAACACCGCATGGGTACAGTAGGCCAGTACGCGCGCCGCGCCTTTTTCCTTCAGCGCATGGGCGGCCTCGCACAGCGTGTTGGCGGTATCCACCATGTCATCCATGATCAGGCAAGTGCGTCCCGCCACCTCGCCGATGATGTTCATCACCTTCGCCACGTTCGGCTTGGGGCGGCGCTTGTCAATGATCGCCAGATCCGCATCCAGTTGTTTGGCCAGCGCGCGGGCGCGCACCACGCCGCCCACGTCCGGCGACACCACGATCAGATTCGGGTAATCGTGTTTCCACACGTCCGACAACAGGATCGGGCTGGCGTAAATGTTGTCCACCGGAATATCGAAAAAACCCTGGATCTGGTCGGAGTGCAGATCCATGGTCAGCAAGCGATCCACGCCGGCGCTGCTCAGCATATCCGCCACCACTTTGGCGGTAATCGCCACGCGCGCCGAACGCGGACGGCGATCCTGGCGCGCGTAGCCGAAATACGGCATCGCGGCGGTGATACGACCGGCGGAAGCGCGCTTGAGCGCATCCACCATCACCATCACTTCCATCAAATTGTCATTGGTCGGCGCGCAAGTGGATTGCAGCACGAACACATCTCTGCCGCGCACGTTCTCAAGGAGCTCCACCATCACCTCGCCGTCGGAGAAACGCCCTACCGTGGCGCGCCCGAGATGGATGTGCAGATGCTGCGCGACCGCTTCAGCGAGCTTGGGATTGGCATTGCCGGTGAACACCATCAAGCTGTCGTATGACACGCGCTACTCCTCAAAGAATCAAAATACAGGCACAGGCCTTGTTGTGGCTGGGGAGGTAGGGATCGAACCTACGAATGCTGGGATCAAAACCCAGTGCCTTACCACTTGGCGACTCCCCAAAAACTTTTACCCCGAATACTATTAATCGCTCACCCAATCATACAAAGGATGCCGCGCTAAACCTTGCGCCACCACACCGCGCATTTCATGCGGCAACTGTTGCAAGGCTGTTTCGGCCATGCTGCGACCGGGAAATCCGGCAAACACACAGGCACCCGACCCGGTCATCATCGCTACACCAAAATTTTCCAGCCACGCCAGGTGCTGCCCCACCTCCGGATAGAGATCGCACACTACAGACTGCAAATCGTTGCGAAGTTGCCGCTCCGGCTCCAAAAGGGCGCGCATTGTGATAGAAACCGTATCGCGTGTCAATTCCGGCTGGGCAAAAATCCGTGCTGTCGGCACCTGCACCGGCGGGAACAGCACCACATACCACGCTTCCGGCAGGGGACAGGCTTGCAGCTCTTCGCCCACACCCTCGGCAAAGGCATTCTCGCCGAATATGAACACCGGCACATCCGCGCCCAGTTTCAAGCCGAGTTCCATCAAGCGCTTGCGCGACAAGCCCAACGACCACAAGCGATTCAGCGCGATCAGCGTGGTCGCCGCATCCGAACTGCCGCCGCCCATGCCGCCGCCCATCGGGATATGTTTTTCAACCGCGATGTCTACACCCAATCCGCACCCGGTCTCGCTTTGCAGCAAACGCGCGGCGCGCACGCATAAATCCTGCTCCTCGGTCACACCCTCGATGGCATTGGTACGCCGCACCACGCCGTCCTCGCGCAAGCTGAAGTGCAGCGTGTCGTGCAGGTCAATGAAGCGGAACAGGGTTTGCAGCAAGTGATAGCCATCCGGCCTGCGCCCGACGACATGGAGGAACAGATTCAGTTTTGCGGGGGCGGGGCAAGTCAACTTCATTGCGGATTCCATTCCCATTCGTCTATCAGCAATATCACCTGCATGTCTTCATGGCTCAACTGCAAGCGCGTCGGCAAGCTGTCCGGCCTGGTGTCGGCATAGCGCAGGTAGCGCACTTCCCATCCATCCTGACGCAGCACGGTGATTCGACCATAGGTATCACGCTCGATGTGCGCCGGAGTATCGGCAGCCGGCAGACCCAGCACCCAATGATGCAAACTGCCCAGCGGCAAATGCCAACCCAGCACCTGCTCCATTAACGATTCCACATCGTCAGCCTGATAGCGCTTGCCGTCGTTATCCAGCGTCGCCTGTCGCGCATCGCGCCGGGTGTCGCTATAGACGCGCGCGGCAGTTTGTCCCAGCGGTGTGAGCAGCAGGATTTCATCGGCATGCGCCCGATGCGTCCAGCGCAATCCGGCAGAATGACGCTTTCCCTGATGGTTGATCGAGATGCGGCCGTTCAGGGCGAACGGTATGGATTCAGACAGCGGGGGGCGTGCAACCGGCGCAGGCGCAGAGGGCAATAAGGCACAGCCGCTCAACAGCACAGCCAGGCAAACCTGTCCTGAGCCCTTCGACAAGGCCTTTAGTCCTGAGCTCAGTCGAAGGGTCAGGACAAGCTCCACGTAGCGGAGGCTAAGGGTCGGGAACAAACGTGCCGAAGGACAGTTCAAGGCATGAATTTCTTGATCACTGCCTGCAACTGGGCATTATCGGGATTGGCCTTGAGACTGTCCCGCCAAATCTGCTGAGCTTCCGCTTTATCTCCGCGCACCCACAACACCTCGCCCAGATGCGCGGCGACCTCGGGATCGGGGTTTCCGGCAAAGGCGCGCCGCAACATTTTGACGCTGTCGTCCAGTTTGCCGCTGCGGTAGTAGCCCCAGCCCACGCTGTCAATGATGGCAAAATCATCGGGCGCAAGCTGCAACGCCTTTTCCACCAACTGCATAGCTTCCGGGATCCGCTCGTTGCGTTCCAGCAAGCTGTAACCCAGCGCGTTGTATGCATGCGCGTGATCGGGTTTGATCCGGATCAATTTGCGCATCAATTGCTCGAACACATCCGGCTTGCCGATCTTTTCCGCCATCATCGCGGTCCCATAAAGCAGTTCGGGATTATCGGGCAGCTTCGCCAGACCTTGCTGCAACACCTGATAAGACTCGGCGATTTGATCAGCTTCGCGCAGTATTTGCGCCTCGACCAGCGCCAGTTGCGCGCGCTGCTGGTCGTTAGCGGCCTGCGCCTGATGCAATTGCCGACGCGCTTCGGCAAGCTCGCCGCGCTTGCCCAGCAGGTAAGCAATACGGACTTGCGCGGGAAACAGATATTCGCCGCCCTTCACTTCGCGATAATAGGCGGTCGCTTCCGCTTCGTTATTCTTCGCCTCGCTCAACTGACCGAGATAATACTGCACGGTATCCCGGTCTTTCTTGCCCTTGCCGAGCGCCCGCTTGAGTTGCGTTTCCACACCCTGCAAATCGTTCATCTGCAAAGAGATCAGCGCGATGGCGAAAGCCATTTCCGGATTGTCGGGAGTTTCATCCGCCAGCCGCTGAAATTCGTCACGCGCCGGTTTGTATTGCTTTTGATCGAGCAGCGCGCGCGCATATTGCAAACGGATTTCGCGCGCTTTCGGATAACTCGACAGGTAGCGGCGCAGCACTTCCAAACCTTGCTGCGGCGCGGTCCTCTGCAACAGTTGCGCTTCCAGCGAAGCCGCCATATCCCACTCCGGACGCAGGCTGCGCACCAGTCTTATTTCGTCCAGCGCAAGCTTTTCGTCGCCGGACGCCTGCGCCAACCGCACCACCGCCCAATGCGCTTCAATCACGCGCGGATAGGGTTGCGCGAGGCCGCGCATCAACTTCAACGCCGCTGCCGTATCCGGATAGGGGGCCAGCATTTGATAAATCTGCATGAAGACAAGCCCGGCATGGGCTTGTTCCGCCTCCAGCACTTTCTTTAATTCCTGGCCGGCTTCGTCTATCCTGCCGCCGCGCAACA
>JANONV010000274.1:0-2511 GCA_031421015.1 Gallionella sp.
TGAAACGCCATGCGCGCGTGCCCGATGTTGTCACCGGCGGCCAGGATACCGTCGCCCTCCGCGTGCCGGCGCACCCGGTGGCGCAGGCGCTGCTGCGAGAATTCGGCGGCGGCGTTGCCGCACCCTCGGCTTACCGTTTCGGCCGCGTATCGGCGACCACCGCCGCGCATGTGCGCGAGGAATTCGGCGACACGGTAGCCTGCGTGCTCGACGGCGGCGCGTCCGACGTCGGCATCGAATCCACCATCGTCGATTGCTCGCGCACGACACCGGCTTTGCTGCGCCCCGGATGGATCACGCCGCGGCAATTGGAAGCCGCGCTCGGCGCGCCGCTCGCCGCACCCGATGCGAACGCGCCGCGCGTATCCGGCACGCTGGACAAACACTACGCGCCGCAGACCCCGCTGCTGCTGATGGAGGCCGACCTCATCAATGAGCTCGCGCACAGCCTGACGCGCCAGGGCAAACGCGTCGCGGTGCTGGCGCGCACTACATTGCGACCGGTAATCGATGGGTTAGTGTGGCTTGCTGCGCCTGCGGATGCCGCCGGTTATGCACATGACCTCTACGCCAACCTGCGCGAACTTGATCATGCAGGCGGTGATGCGATTCTCGTCGAGCAGCCGCCGGAGGTGGCGGAGTGGTTTGCGATCCATGACCGGCTCAATCGGGCGGTGGCGGGGTCGGGCGAGGTGGCCGGCTGAAGGTGCCGGGGTGAATGATTCAGTTTGAAATGATGCGTTTGAATCGCCCCCGTTCTGTTTGACAGGGCGAACCGCATCGGGGTGCAGTGTACGGAGCCCCTTCGTGACTCTGGCATACCCGACGGAAGCGGATTTCAGCTATTCTTTTGCCTCGTTAGCCAATGTTGGTTTTCGCGCCGATTTTATCGCTGTTGAAACCCCGCGAATTTTATATAACCAATTGTTTTTATTGAATAAAATATGGAAACAGCTTGGAATGTTATCCGGCGTTTTTGCCGGATAAAACACGTTCGGCGCGAGAGACATAGATAAGGAGTCATTGCTTGCCTACAGTTTCGAGATTTGGTCCGTATCGTTTTTTCTTCTATGCGGGTGATCGCGACGAACCAAAGCATGTTCACGTAGAGCGAGACGATAGGATCGCAAAATTCTGGCTCGATCCCATTCGCTTACAAAGCAGTGGCGGATTTTCGCGCGTCGAGATTGCGCGGATTGAAAAGCTGGTGAACAATCACCGAATCGAACTGATGGAGGTCTGGAATGACTACTTTGGCCGTTGAATTGGAGGTTCCATTTGCTGAGAACGTCACTGTGTCCGACAACACGATTTCCGTGGATTTGAGTGACGGAAGAAGCATCTCTGTCCCCCTGGCATGGTATCCGCGTTTGTCGCATGCATCATTGGCCGAGCGAAAGCGCTGGCGCCTTATTGGCCGAGGCTTGGGCATTCACTGGCATGATCTCGATGAAGACATCAGCGTAGAGGGCTTGCTGTCAGGCAAACCTTCGGGAGAGAGCCAAGCCTCATTCAGCAGATGGCTTGCCAAGCGACCGTCGCGCCTAACAGCGCGCTCAACGCGGACGCGCGAAAAAGCGCCGCGCGCCGGTTAGCGCAACGTTGGCGAGCAGGCATGGACAGTAACCGCTTTAATCAGATTTTGGTGGTGGATTCGATACCTACCGGGGAGTACAACACCGCAAAGCGTTTGTTCGGGGATATCCAGACTTACGCAAGTGCGTATTCGCCATCACCTGCAGTTCATTACGTGCGAGTTGAAAGCGGCGATGATCTTATTCAGTGCATCCTGAAGTGCCGGAAGGATGCAGATGAAAAAGACATAATTCCACTGCTGCACATTGAATGTCATGGCGATGACGACGGCTTCCAGTTTGCTGATGGGTCTTTCGCCGACTGGGACGAACTAAAACTACCCATCACGGAGCTAAATGTCGCGACCCGCCTTAATCTAATGATCGCGGTCGCCGCGTGCATCGGCGGCGCACTGGCTAAGGTCATGCGCATGGGCGATAGAGCGCCATTCTGGGGGCTTATCGGGCCAACCCAGTCCTTGACAGCTGGCGACTTAGAAAAAGCATTCAGCGCCCTGTATCTAACGCTCCTCAGTACCAAGTCCCCTGCGAAGGCTGTACAAGCCATGGATGGCGCAACAAAGCCTGGTCTATTTTGGCGCACAACTTCGCAAGGCCTGTTTGAGAAGGTATGGGGCGGATACAAGAAAGAGCACTGCAATCCCGCAGCGCTTGAATTTCGAGCCAAACGAATGAGGGAGCGTCTAGAGCAGGCCGCAGTCTCACCGCTTCCCGCGACCGATGAGCTCAAAAGTCGATTGATAAGCCATGAGCCAATAGCTTTTGAACGCTACAGACAGACCTTCTTCATGTGCGATCTGTTTCCTGAGCATTCAAACCGTTTTCCGGTCGAGTACGTCGCGTGAGAACGCGTCAAGGTAATAGGGGACAGACTTCCCTATTGTTCGGACTGCGCAAAAACGCACAAAGGTACCTT
>JANONV010000275.1:0-2085 GCA_031421015.1 Gallionella sp.
TTCCGCCACGCCCTCCGCGACCGCAAGCAAATGCAGATCGTGGTTGCCCAGCACGGTGATCGCGCTGTCACCCAGCGATTTCACCAGGCGCAGCACATCCAGCGAATCCGACCCGCGGTTCACCAGATCGCCGACCAGCCACAATTTATCCTGCGCCGGATCGAAGCACACCTGCTCCAGCAACTGCGCCAGTTCGGCATAGCAGCCCTGCACATCGCCCACCGCATAAATCGCCATCGCGCTTACCCGTTTGGATTGCCTGTAAAATGGCGTATCAGATTTTTTTATAGTGGCCCCCGAATTTGAGACAGTAGTTTAAGCTGTTGTCCGAAGCGAGAAGGAAACGGGGCAGGTTCATTTTCATCCTTACGCGGCAGCAATCCCAATCGTTATGTTAATGAATTTCTGTTTTCAGAGAATACAAAAAGTCAATTCAACCATACTCCGTAGTTCGCTAGTTACCGCCGCCCCACTCCCCGCGCCCGGGCAGCGGGTCCCACGCCTCGATGTCCTCCAGCGGATAGTTGTAACGCAGCGCATAGCCCACACGCCTTAGCTTGCCCAACCGGGAACCACGCACAAAATTGTGCGGATTGTTTGCGGTATTACCGCCATCAGCCTTTCTGAGCGAAGGCAGATAGAGACGGTGAAATTCGATCTGGGTGATACCCCACTTCATCACAAAGATGCGCCCGCCCAGATTGTGTTTGATGCGCCCGGTGCTCTTGCGGCCGAAATGGTAAAAGCGGCTCGCGCCGACGATGCGGATGTTGCGGCAACCTGCCACCCAGAATTTCATCAGCAGATCGTCATCGCTGCTCATGCCTGGCGAAAACTCAATGCTGTATCCGCCGACCATGCTCCACCATTTCTTATGCACCAAGGTGGGCTGCGAAGCCGCTCCCTCCTTGTCGCCACGACCATCTCCCAGATAGTGCTGCAAGAACTTCGCCTCATCAAAGGTATCAGGCGACTCGCCCAAGTTCTGTTTGATGATGATGTCGTTGCCGCCGTTCTCCGGCTGAATGAGCGTACCGAAAAACAGCGCAAGATCGGTATCCACCGACTCGATCGCCTCGACAAAAGCCGTGTCCCATCCGGGCGCGGCCACCATGTCGTCGTTCATGTAGAGCACCCAGTCATGCCTGGCCTGCGCCACCAGGTGGTTCACCGACAGGCAAACGCCGACGTTCTTGGCCGTCTGCGTGTATTTGATGCCCTGCGATCTCACCCACTCCAGCGAGCCATCCGAGCCATCGTTCAGATGCACCAGAATCTCGTGCTCTAACCTGGAATGTTTTTTCAGGCTCTCGACGCAGAGCTTCAGATATGCGAGGTTGTTCCAACTGGGAATGACGATGCTGAACATGATAGTTGCCCTTATTTGGATGAATGCGCGGCGTTGCGTTCGCCGTGATGAATGTTGTAACAAGCCGCAAGTAGGGCGGCAACTGTAAAACAGTAGAAAGCAGTGGCCATAGTGAGGTTCAAAATTTCCGCCGTCAGCCCGAATACAAAAAATCCGCTCACGAAGGTGATGCCGAGTATGCCCGCCCGTTTGACTTGAACGGATGTCGATTTTGTCGCCTGCCAGAACAATCTGAACGGCACAAAATAGATGGCAAGTATGGCGATCAGTCCGAACACGCCCATCCCTGCCGCTTTGGACAAGATGTCATTATGCACTTCGCCACGCCCCAACTCGGCGGCTATCGAAGTAATCTTGCCCGCCTCCATCATTGGCTGCATTCCGAGCGCAAAACCCTCCGGCCCCACGCCAAAAATCGGATGCCGTGAGAACACGTCCACGGCGGCTTTGTATAACTGCCAGCGTATGCCGGTGGAAGTATCACGGTTGCCCTGATCGAACGCCGCGACATCACTTGCCAATTCATTCACACGCTGATGGAAGGTGGTGTTGAGCGAATAAAGCAGCGTGGCGGTCAACATCACTACAATCACCGTGGACACGATCATTCGCGGAGAAATTCTGGCCGTTTTGAAGTAGATGATGATGGCGATGAACACCGGTATCGCCAGCCAGCCGCCGCGCGAACCGGAGGCGAACGATGCGGACACCCCGGC
>JANONV010000276.1:0-6576 GCA_031421015.1 Gallionella sp.
CAATAAAATTGAGGCGGTCGTGGCCAGCATGCGCCAGTCCTCCATGGATTTCATATCCAAAATCAGGTAGCGTGCCAGCGCAATCATGGCGATGTAAAGCGGGAAGCGCACCGGCAATTTGCCCGAATTGTAATACAGCCCCACCATCGCCAGCACTTCCAGGTAAAGAAACAGCAACAGCAGGTCAGCCAACGTCACCAGCTGGGCACGGATCATGACTAAAATTTCAGTACCCAAAGCGTATACGGTGGCAATAGCGATAACCAACAGGATAAAGTTCTCCACCAGCACGAGAAGATTTTGGTTAAATTGTTTTATGGTTAGTTGTTTCATTTTGCCAGTCGGGTAAGGTTTGATTAATCACCGCGCAATCTTGGCGTGGCCCATGAAGCCGCATTATTTCAATAATGGCCAAAAGTATAACGTAGATTCAATGCCTTTAGTGCAAATGCGCTTAACGCAAACTCATCACCGTCCAGCCATGCACTTCGGCATGTGCGCGCAGCGTGTCATCCGGATTCACCGCCACCGGATTTTTCACTTTGCACAGCAGCGGCAAATCATTCAATGAATCGCTGTAAAACGTGCTGTCGGCGAAGCTGTCCAAAGTCCAGCCGCGCGCGGCCAGCCAGTTGTCCAGGCGGATGATCTTGCCTTCGCGAAAACACGGCACATCGGCGACGTTTCCGGTGAACTCCCCGTCCCGGTGTTCCGGCTCGGTGGCGATCAGATGCTCGACGCCGAATTCGCGCGCGATCGGCGCGGTGACGAAACTATTGGTCGCGGTAATGATGACGCACACATCGCCCGCCGCGCGGTGGCGGTCTACCAGGTCGCGCGCCGGCTGGGTGATCATGCCCAGCGCTTGCTCGCGCATGAATCGCTGATGCCACTCATCCAGCGTCTTGCGCGCATGGCGCGACAGCGGCTTCAATTGAAAATCCAGAAACTCCTGAATGTCCAAAGTCCCGGCTTTGTAGTGTTCGTAAAAGGCAAGGTTTTTTGCCTCGAACAGCTCGCGATCGAGCACGCCGATGCGAATCAGAAATTGCGACCACTCGAAATCGCTGTCGCCGTTAAGCAGGGTGTTATCCAGATCGAATAATGTCAGGTTCACTTTAACTCCAATTCTCGTTGCACAAAAGTTGGTATCGCGGTCGAATGTCAAATACTGCGTGGGCTGCGCCCACTCTACAACTTCAACTCTTGCCGCATGACTTCTTTTAACAGCGGGACGGAAGGTGCGCGGTGCAGACGCAGCGAATGTTCATCCAGCGCATCCAGCACCCCCATCAGGCTGGGCAAGTCGCGCCGCCCGTGGCGCAATAGATATTGGGTGACTTCATCAGGCAGCACGAAGCCGCGCGAGTGTGCGTGTTGCATCAATGCATGGGCTTTTTCTGCTTCGCTCAGGCCGTGTATCTGATACACCAGCCCCCACCCCAGGCGGGTGCGCAAATCGTCGCGCAACTTGAGATGCAGCGGCGATTCCTTGCCGCTGACCAGCAACATGCCGCCGCTGTCGCGCATCCGGTTATAGAGATCGAACAACCCGATTTGCGCGGCGTCATCCAGCGTCTCGACATCGTCCACCGCCGCCACTGCCGCGCCCATGTCCATACTCCGGGGCGGGACGCCGCCGCGCGCGTAGATCGCGCCGCGCCGCGCATTCTGGCTGGCATGTACATCTTGGGCGGCACGCACGCAGGCTTGCAGCAAATGGCTCTTGCCGCTGCCGGTCTCGCCCCACACATAGAAACACCGCTCGCCGCTGCCGCCAGCCAGGGCGTGGCGCAGCGCCGAGAGCAATTCCGGATTGCGTCCCACCACGAAATTATCCAACGTGGGCTGGCTGTCGGGAGCGATATCGAGCAGCAGTTGACTCAAGAAAGCCTCTTAAAATTCAATATGCTTGCGAGGCTCATGGTTTGCGATACATCTCGCTGGTGAGATACCACGCCCTGCCATGACGCAGCGCGACCAGCAGGATGGCGGATAACGGCAACGCCAGCAGCACGCCGAAAAAGCCGAACAGATGGCCGAATGCGAGCAGCGCGAAAATCACCGCCAGCGGATGCAAGCCGACGCGATCGCCCACCAGCCACGGGGTGACCACCATGCCCTCGATCATCTGCCCCGCGACGAATACGCCCCACACCCACAGCACGTCGCTAAAACCGGGGAATTGCATCACTGCCGCGAGCGTCGCGAGCGTCAAGCCGACGATCATGCCCAGATAAGGAATGAACACCAGCATGCCCGCGACGATGCCGATGGGCAGCGCGAATTCCAGTCCGACCAGCCACAACACGATGCTGTAATAGGCGCTCATCAACAGCATCACGGAAATCTGGCCGCGCAGGAATTCCGCCAGGATGCGATCCACCTCGGCCAGTATCTCGTTGACCTTGGCGTGACTATGGCGCGGCAACAGATCATCCACATGCTTCACCAGATCATTCCAGTCGCGCAGCAAATAGAACATTGCGACCGGGATCAGCAATAAATTGATCAACACCGCGATGATTGCGCCGCCACTGCTGCCCAGCCACGGCAGCAGTTTCGCCGCTACCCCGCCGGCACTTTGCCAATGGCTGAGCAGCATATCCTTCACAGCCTGGCTGTCCCATTGCAAATCCACTCCGAACCACTGCTGTAATTGCGGCAGCAAATGTAGCCGCGCAGCATCTATCCAATCCGGCAGGCGCGTCACGAACCGGCCGATTTCTTTTTCCAGCAGGGGTAGCATGATCAGCAGTAACAGGCAAAACAGCAGCAGCAATCCGCCCATCGCCAGCACCACCGCCAGGGTGCGCGGCATCTTCCAGGCGCACAGCCGTTGCACCAGCGGACTGCAAATGTAGGCGAGGATTCCTGCCGCGACGAACGGGGTCAGTATTGGCCCTAACAGGTACAGCAGCAATGCGGCCAGCGCCAGGAACGACAGCCATTGCAAGACAGCAAAGCGGGACAGGGTCATTTGCGGTAAAATTCCAGAAAAATCTTGCCGCACTTTATCCTGTAGAAAGCGAAAACTCAACTTGAATACCCCTTCCAACCTCCCTTTTGCCGCCGACAGCAAGAGCCTGACTTACCGCGATGCGGGCGTGGACATGGACGCGGGTGATCGCCTGGTCGAAAACATCAAGCCGTTTGCCAAGCGCACTTTGCGCCCGGAAGTGCTGGGCGGCATCGGCGGTTTCGGCGCGCTGGTGGAGATCTCCAAAAAATATCGCGAACCCGTTTTGGTCTCCGGCACCGACGGCGTCGGCACCAAACTCAAACTCGCCTTCGAACTGGATCGCCACGACACGGTGGGCATCGACCTGGTCGGCATGAGCGTCAACGACATTCTGGTGCAGGGCGCGGAACCATTGTTCTTTCTCGATTACTTCGCTTGCGGCAAACTGGACGTGGCTGTGGCCACCGAAGTCATCAAGGGCATCGCATTCGGTTGCGAGCAAGCAGGTTGCGCCTTGATCGGCGGCGAGACCGCCGAAATGCCCGGCATGTATCCAACCGGCGAATACGATCTCGCGGGCTTCGCCGTCGGCGTGGTGGAAAAAGCCGACATCATCAGTGGCAAAGACATCAAGGCGGGCGACGTGGTGATCGGCCTGGCCTCGAACGGCGCGCATTCCAACGGCTATTCGCTGGTGCGCAAGATCATCAGCACCCACAAGGTCGATCTCAAACAAAAGCTGGACGGCAAGCCGCTGGCCGATCTGATCATGGCGCCCACGCGTATCTACGTGAAACCGCTGCTGGCACTGATGAAAACCCTCACCGTAAAAGGCATGGCGCACATCACCGGCGGCGGCCTGCTGGAAAACGTGCCGCGCGTGCTGCCGGAAAACGTGGTCGCGCAATTGGACGGCAAGGCCTGGCACACTCCCGCGCTGTTCGACTGGCTGCGCGAGATGGGCAACGTCGCGCCACAGGAGATGTATCGCACTTTCAACTGCGGCATCGGCATGGTGGTGATCGTGGGCAGCAACGATGCGGATACGGCGCTGGCGCAGCTCAACGCCGCCGGTGAAAACGCGACCGTCATCGGCGTGATACGCGCGCGTCAGGGTAATGAGGCACAAACAGTGGTGGGGAGTGGAAAGTAGCAAGTGGTGAGTGGGGAAATCACTGCCCCTACTCCCCGACCCCTTGCTGCGCTCTCCCCCACTCCCCACTCCCCACTCCCCACTCCCTATATTTGCATATGAAAAAAATCGTCATTCTCATTTCCGGTCGCGGCAGTAACATGCAAGCCCTGCTGGAAGCGAAACTGCCCTGCCGCATCGCGGCGGTGATCAGCAATCGCGCGGATGCCGAAGGGCTGGGCATCGCCAAAGCGCATGGCATTCCCACCGCTGTCGTCGAACATCGCGACTATGCGGATCGCGACAGTTTCGATGCCGCGCTTGCCAAAAAGATCGATACCTTTCATCCTGATTTTGTGCTGCTCGCCGGTTTCATGCGCATCCTTACCGCAGGCTTCGTGACGCGTTATCACGGCAGCCTGCTCAATATTCACCCCTCGCTATTGCCGGCCTATAGCGGCATCAACACACACGCGCGCGCGCTGCACGATGGCGTTAAAATACACGGATGCACGGTGCATTTCGTTGCCTTGGAAATCGACCATGGCCCCATCATCATCCAGGCCGCAGTGCCGGTGCTGCGTGATGACACCGAGCAAACGCTGGCGGCGCGCGTGCTGCACGAAGAGCATCGGATTTATCCGCAAGCCGTCCGCTGGTTGTGCCAGGATAAAGTCGAATTGAACAAGCAAGGGCAAGTCATTTTCCGGTATCGCAAACAGTCCGGTTTTACGCTGGTTTCCCCGGGTTTGGAATAATCAGATGACAGGCATCAGAGGACAGAGGACAGTGGACAGAGGACAGCGGTATTGTCGCGGTTATGCCGCGTCTGTCTTCTGTCTTCTCTCCTCGGTCTTCTGTCCTCTGTCCTCTGGCTACGCCGCCCCGCCGACCGGTGTGGTGGCCAGTTACGAGATATACAAAGGCGGTATCAAAATCGGCCAGGTCGAGGAGTCCTTCACGCTCAGTAAAGATCGCTACAAGATCATCAGTACCACACATGCCGTGGGCTTACTGGCGATATTCAAGCCGGGAAAGATTGTCATCAGCAGCAGCGGACTGGCGGGCGTCCATGGGCTGCAACCCCATATTTTCAGCGATCTGCGCGAGGGTGATGAGCGCAAGAACCGCCGAGCCGAATTCGATTGGGAAGCGAAGCAGCTCACCCTGATCCAAACGACGCAGCGCACGGTGATGCCGCTGCCGGACGACACACAAGACCGCCTCAGCGCGATGTACCAATTCATGTTTCTATCACTGGAAAAAACCGACGTGCTGACTTTCAATATGACCAACGGCAGCAAGCTGGATATTTACGATTACCGCATCACCCCCGGCCAGAGCGTGACGGTTCCGCTCGGCACGTTCAAGGCGCTGCATGTTGCCAGCGTGCCGGAAGCGGGCAAAAACCGGACGGAAATCTGGCTGGCTGTCGAGCACGCCAACTTTCCATACAAGCTGGTCGTCACCGGCAAGGACGGCGACAAACTCTCGCAGGTGCTGACCAAATTTGACTTTGTGCCGTGATCGCCACACTGCGCGCTCCTGTCGGACGCCATGAATCAGCGTGTCCTTTCGCGGATGAATCAGCTCCCGCATCAACCGCATTACGCGTCCAAAATTACCCTGATAACCCTGCTAAACTGCGCGCCTGAATTTGCGTAGCCAACTTTTCCATGCTGATAACCGAATACCGTTTAGAAATCGTCATCCAGGCACTGCGCGCCATCCTGCCGCTGGCGCATCCCGCCGACACTACGCTGCGCTATTTTTTCAAGAACGAACGGATCGGTTCCAACGAGCGCGAATTGGTCGCCGAGACCGTGTTCGGCGTTTTGCGCCACCGCTTGCTGCTGGAACACGCCTGTGCCGGTAACCCCACGCCGCGTCGTATGGCGCTCGCCCATCTGCTCCGTTTCGGCGGCTATAACTTGCGCGAACTCGAACCGGTGTTGAAACGCGAAGAGAAGGAGTGGCTCGCCACCGTGAAGGGCGTGAAAGTCGAGAGCCTGCCGTTATCGGTGCAAGCCGAACTGCCCGAATGGCTGGTGGAGAAGATGCGCGAATCCTATTCTGATGAAGACATCCTTACGATAGGAAAATCCATGCAACAAGGCGCGCCCTTGGACATCCGTGTCAACACGCTGCTCGCCAGGCGCGAAGACGTCTTGCAGCAACTGCGCGACAAAAACATCGAGGCCGCCGCCACGCCCTACTCGCCCATCGGCATCCGCCTCAAGGAAAAGATCCCACTGAATAAGGACGCGCTATTCACCGAAGGCAAGATAGAAGTGCAGGACGAAGGCAGCCAGTTGCTCGGTTTCCTGCTCGCCCCCAAACGCAACGATATGGTGGTTGATTTTTGCGCCGGTGCGGGCGGCAAGACGCTGATGCTGTCCGCCATGATGAACTCGCAAGGCCGTTTATACGCGATGGACGTATCCGAAAAGCGCCTCGCCAATCTCAAGCCGCGCCTGAAACG
>JANONV010000277.1:0-2148 GCA_031421015.1 Gallionella sp.
TTGTGATTTCATGCAGCGACATCTTGTCGCGTAAATACATCCGTCGAATCTTTCCAAACATTTCCATAGTGATCACCTTTTATCTCCTGCCTAAAAGTTAGGCAGAGCAAGTAGAACACCTGGGTCAATTTTGGATCGGCATAACCTCTATAAGTGGGTCAGTTTTCGGTCGGCGACAACAAGAGATACTGTCTGGATGATTTGGAGCGGTATTCCCTGCGGAAGCTTTTGCCCGATAGCGTGAATCATCTATCGTCAGCCTTTTGTTTGCAAGAAAACATGTATACCAATTCTGAATTGGTCACTCCCGCGAAGGCGGGAGTCCAGTTAAATCAAAAATCTGGATGCCCGCCTACGCGGGCATGACGTATTTTCATAGCCTATTTTAATCGGGTGTAATTGGGTGTGTTATTGGTTCCATAATTCGGACCAACATTATCCAAATCACCCAGCAGAATCAAATTTTGGCTGCATCCTGCTCCGCGCCAACCGGACTGTCCACCAAGCTCTGCACCACTGCTGTCCATGCCTTGGCAATATTCTCTCGGTTGTAACCGCCACCGCCCAACGCCAGCAGGCGTCCGGCACAGAATTTTTCTGCGAGTGCACACAAGCGTGCAGTGGCGTGGCCATGCGCTGCGCTGCTGTAGCATAGGTGGGTGATGGGATCATCGGCCAGACTGTCTGCGCCGCATTGCAGGATGATAAATTCCGGTCGCGCTGCGCGCAGAAAATTTTCCACGTCCGGCCAGGCAGCAAGAAAATTGTTGTCCGTTGCCCCGGCTGGTAGCGGGATGTTCAGTTTAGTGCCCACCGCTTTATCCTTGCCGCGCTCACTGGCAGCACCTGTTCCAGGGTAGAGATATCGACCATCTTCGTGAATGTCGGCGATGAATATTTCCGGGTCATCCACAAAAGCATAGAACACGCCGTCGCCATGATGAGCATCGATATCCACATATGCGATGCGCGCCAGACCGTACTCCGCGCGCAAGGCTTCGATCACCACGCCACAATCGTTGAACACGCAGAAGCCGGCTGCCGCGCCGCGTTGTGCATGGTGCAACCCGGCGATGGGCACGAAAGCGCGCCGGCAATGCCCGGCCATGATGTGGCGCATCGCGTCGAGTGCGGATCCAACAACTGTAGCTGCTGCTTCGTACATACCGGGAAACGCGGGCGTGTCACCATAGTCCAGAAATCCCTGCCCGGTTCGGGATTGCGCCTTGACGCGCTCGACATATTCATGGGTATGAAAGAGTTCTATCTGTGGCTGGGTAGCTTGTACCGGCACGCGCACATTCACTTGCTGATCAAGTCCTTGTTGTTGTGCTGCGTGCCAGAAAGCATCCTGCCGGTCTGGGCCAAACGGGTGGCCATGGCCGAACCCGTAACGCGCCAATGCCGCGCCGATATATACCGTTACCTGATTTTTCACCACTGGGTTCATCGCAAAACTCGCATCTGAATCGGAACAGCTTTAGGGCACCTTTATCCCGGATTGTCTATTTGAGCGAGGATGGGCACTTTAAACGCTCACCCCCATCCCAAAGCCCCTTCGCTTTGCTGTGCGAAGTTGTCCAGCTTTAGCTGGTTACAACTCGGCCTACCCCTTGCGGGTGCTCCCCCTCTCAAGGGGGAAGAAGCCAGCTCCCTCCCCCTTTGGGGGGAGGGCTAGGGTGGGGGTGAAAGTCTTGACGACACACCAAGATAAATTACGCGAACTCTCTAAGGGATTATTTGGGTTTATGATATTGCCCGGACATTAGAATACCAAGAATAAAAAAGCAGCCCTGCGGCTGCTTTTTTATTCTTGGTGAATGTGTTTACGCCGCTACGCGACGTTTAAACTCTCCCGTGCGGGTATCGATTTCTATTTTGTCACCGATTTCGCAGAATGCCGCCACCGGTAATTCCATGCCAGAGCCGATCTTGGCGGGCTTCATTACTTTGCCGGAGGTATCGCCGCGCGCTGCGGGTTCGGTGTAAATAATTTCGCGTACCACCGTATTAGGCAAATCCACTGAAATAGCCTTGTCGTTATAGAACACCATTTCGCACGGCATGCCGTCTTCGAGGTAGTTTATCGAATCACCGAGGTTTTCCTTTTCCACTTCATACTGGTTGTACTCGGCGTCCATGAACACA
>JANONV010000278.1:0-1705 GCA_031421015.1 Gallionella sp.
CCACCCGACAGGCCGGTTCCCGCGCCGCGCGCCACGACCGGAACCGCGTGTCGGTGGCAGAGTTTCAGTATTTGTTGTACCTGTGCTTCGGTCTCCGGCAGGCACACCGCTAACGGCAACTGGCGATAAACGGACAGGCCATCGCATTCGTAGGGATGCAAATCCTCGGGCTCGACCAACAGGGCGTGTTCGGGCAAGGCATCGCGCAGCAGATCAAGGAAGTGGGCGTTCATGGTTGAATGTGTTTTAGCGTGAGGCCGTCATCATATCCCAGCCAGGCGGCGATAGACCGTGGCCAGCGCATCATCGTCACCGACATTGCCGGGAAAGATCACCACCGGCATCTCGGCATAGCGCGGGTGATCGGACGGGCAGCGCACCACTGAGCAGCCGGGCAGTATCTGCCCCAGTACCCGCGAGGCTTTGAGCGCAAGGCCATCGGACAGCACGTCGTTCGAGGTGATGCCACCTTTGCTGATCAGAAAACCCAGTGTCGTCGGCAGGCCGCGCACCACGTCCATCAGCAACGCGGACACTTGTTCGCCGAACGCCAGACGCGCAGCTTGGTCGGCAAAGCCGCGTTCGACGCGGCTGGTGTAGATCACCGGTGTTGTACCGGCAGCATGAGCATGTGCAGCCTGTTGCAATACTTCTTGCAGTAATGCGGAACGCTCCGTGGCGATGCGATCCACGTCCACTTCGATAGAAACGATGTTCGGTTCTTGCAACAGTTGATTCAGTTGCGCGGTAGTCTTCTTGACATGCGAGCCGACGATCACCGCGCCCGGTTTGCCGTTGCGCACGTACTGGCGCATCGCGCTGGCCGCCACAGGCTGGGGCGGCAATTGCGCCAGCGCGGTGAGCAGACTGGCCGCAGAACGGAACAGGAAGCGCTTGCCGCTGGCGGCAGCTTTTTGCAATTGAGCGGCAAAGTGATTCAGGTCGGCTTGGGTTTCCGCATCCACCACGCAGCATACGTTGTTATGCAGACCCATCAGGCGAGCCCAGACTTCTCCGTGTATAGAGACGTCGCCGCGAATTTGATCGAGCAGAAAGCGTTCGACCTGATTCGCCTTGATACGACCGGCGGTTTTTTCCTCGACATAATCGGGCAGGTAGCTGGTGGAGTAGCCAAACACCGAGTCGCGCGCGAATTCGGTCTGGTGTACCGGTGTGGCCACGCCATCGATCATCAGGTAATGGATGCTGTCGCGGGTGACACGCCCGCCTTCAAAGAAAGCCGGAGTCAGGAAGTGCGCGTCGAACCCGGTACTGCCGCCCAGCTCTTCGCTCATCACGTCGGTTTCCACCGGGTAATGGCCGCGCAGCGTGGAGTCGGAACGGCTGACGAAAATCGGATTGAAATGCACTCCTTGCGCGGCCAAACTGGCCAAGGTCAGCTTGAGGTTGCGGCACACTTCGCGCGTCACCGTGGCGGCACGCAGCGCATTCATGCCCCGGGTGTTGGTGAGCACAAAGAACAGCGGTGCGTCATCCAACAACGCGGCGCGCAACGTGTCCTGATCCCAGCGGGTCAGCAGCAGGCAGGAATGTACGGTCTGCGAGCCGGTCGGGTCATCGTCGAGCACGACGATTTTGGTTTTGGTCATTCCGGTTCTGTTCTCTCTAAATGCTGGCGGGAGTGTTCATTCTAGATTGTCCATTAGCCGACCCCTGGAGCGCGGGCATCTTGCCCGCGACAGAG
>JANONV010000279.1:0-1995 GCA_031421015.1 Gallionella sp.
AATTCAAAATCCTAAGCCAGGCAAGGCGCGAAAGAAAGTCCGCGCAACCCATCTATTTTGATATGTAAGCGTTAAATTTCTTGCCTCGGAGAGGTTCTCGCACCCGAAGGGTGAGCAACGCAGCATCGCGACGGAGTTTGGATTTTTAGAGGTGCCCATTAGGTCGGTTCGGGAATAATCTCGCGCAACACCTGAAAAATTTCGCGGAAATTTTTCGGAGACTTGCCGGCCTCCATTTCCTTTTGCGCGTTGCGTATCAGTGTGCGCAAGCGTTGCGCATCGGCCCTTCGACTGGACTCAGGACAGGCTTGCGGGTGAGCGGCGAGCAGTTCGGACAACGCGCCGTCGCTCTCCAGCAGCCGGTCGCGCCAGCGTTCCAGTTGGTGCATATAGCCGATATGCTGCTGCGAAGTGCCTTTCCATGCATCCAGTTTGGCCAGGATAGGGGCGGTATCCACTTCACGCATCAACTTGCCGATGTATTGCATCTGGCGGCGCTGCGCGCCGAACTTGTTGATGTTTTTCATCTCGCGGATCGCATCGCGCAGGCTCTCGGGCAGGTCGAGCTGCCCGAGTTGATCCTTGCCCAGCTCGGTCAGTTCTTTGCCGAGATCGCGCAACTCGTGCATCTGTTTCTTGATCTTGGTCTTGCTCGGAGGTAGATCTTCTTCGTCCTCGGCCACCACGGGCTGGTTGCGCAGGCCACGGCCTCTCCGGGCGTTGCTGTCCGGATTGCGCGCCTGTGGATTGGGCGCTTGGGGCCGGACGACTTCTACCCCGTCGTCGTCATGCACCTCGGCATCATCGTGCTCGTCTTCATCGTCTCCCAGACGAATATGTAGCGGCTCGTTTTCAGGGCGGTCTTTATTGTGCGGATTCATGGCAATTTATGTTTCTGGTCTTAATGGGCTTGCGCGATGCTGCTATGATACCGTCTTTCGCTAATTATCCGCTTTGCTTATGAATGCTTTAGTATCCTCTGCACCACGTTCTTTCGACCCTGCTCAGGACAGGTTTTCCCATTCCGCAGACAGCTTGCGCAACATCGCGCAAGACATGCTGGCCTATGCCAAACAGCGCGGCGCAACAGCCGCCTCCGTCGAAGTCTCGGAGGGTTTTGGTCAGGGCGTCACGGTGCGTCATGGCGAGGTCGAAACCATCGAATACAACCGCGACAAGGGCCTGGGCATCACCGCCTATATTGGCCAGCGGCGCGGCAACGCCAGCAGTTCGGATTTTTCGCCGCAGGCGGTGCGCGATAGCGTGGATGCCGCGCTGTCGATCGCGCGCTATACCGCAATAGATGATTGCTCGGGTTTGCCCGACGCGGACATGCTGGCGCGCGACTTGCCCGATCTGGATTTGTATCACCCGTGGGATTTGCCGGTGGAGGAAGCGATAGCGCTGGCCATGGAGTGCGAACAGTCCGCATTGGATGCGGACAAGCGCATCAACAATTCGGAAGGCGCGACGGTGAACCTGCACGAGGCGCAGTTCGTCCATGCCAACAGCCTCGGTTTCATCGGCGGCTATCCGAGTTCACGCCATAGTGTCAGCTGTGCGGTGATCGGTGGCAAGGATGATGCGATGGAGCGCGACTACTGGTACAGCGTGGCGCGCGATGCCAGGGAAATTATCGAAGTGCGCCAGATCGGGCGCATTGCGGCGGAACGCACGGTGCGCCGTTTGAATGCGCGCCAGCTCGACACCATGCAGGCGCCGGTGCTGTTCGAGGCGCCGATCGCATCGAGTCTGCTGGGACATTTCGTCGGCGCGGTGAGCGGCAGCAGCCTGTATCGCAAGTCCTCGTTCCTGCTCGACCAGCTCGATAAACAGATCTTCTCGCCGCACATCCACATCGAAGACGTGCCGGACATCCGCAAAGGCCTGGGTTCCAGCCCGTTCGATGACGAGGGGGTGCGGGTCCGGCGACGGACTATCGTCGAATATGGCGTGCTGCGCGGATACTTCCTCGGCACATATTCGGCGCGCAAA
>JANONV010000280.1:0-2084 GCA_031421015.1 Gallionella sp.
TTGGTTGGCGGGTAAATTCGCCTTGACCAACAGATCATCAACCAGGGTCGAGGCGCCACCGCCCACATCAATGATGGCAGCATCACAACCCACGCCAGCCGCCCTGATGAGGCCGACAGAAAAATCGGCATGCGGCTGAAATCAACTCACCGCATCCGTTGCCTTGGTTGAGTAAACTTTTCCCCAATGGTCGCTTGCCCGCATGTTATCTACTGGCTCGGAACAAAACTGGGTTGACGTGCCGAGATGCTACACCCAGTCTTTCGGCACCAGAAACTCTTCGTACAGCTTCGCTTCCGGCGTTCCTGGCTCGGGATGCCAGTCATAACGCCATTTCACCAGCGGCGGCATGGACAACAGGATGGATTCGGTGCGCCCGTTCGATTGCAGGCCGAAGATGGTGCCGCGGTCGATCACCAGATTGAATTCGACATAGCGGCCACGACGATACAACTGGAAGTCGCGCTCGCGTTCGCCGTAGGCAGTATTCATGCGACGTTCCAGAATCGGTACATAGGCCGACAGGAAATGGTCACCGACGCTTTGCTGGATGGCAAAGGTGGCAGCAAAATCGGGCTCGCTCAAATCGTCGAAAAAGATGCCGCCCACGCCGCGCGGTTCGCTACGATGCTTGAGGTAGAAATACTCGTCGCACCATTTTTTGTACTTGGGATGCAACTCGTCGCCGAATGGCGCGAGCGAATTCTTGCAGGCCTGATGGAAATGCACTGCATCTTCTTTGAAGCCGTAATAGGGTGTGAGGTCCATGCCGCCGCCGAACCAGAACACGGTTTCGCCATCCGGCTTGTGCGCCATGAACATGCGCACGTTGGCGTGCGTGGTCGGCGCGTAAGGGTTGCGCGGATGCATCACCAGCGACACGCCCATTGCATCCCAGCTGCATCCTGCCAGTTCGGGAAGATGCGCGGTGGCGGAGGCCGGCATCTTGTCGCCTTGCACATGCGAGAACGCCACACCGCCGCGCTCCAGCACGTTACCTTCCTCGATGATGCAACTGATGCCGCCGCCCGCGCCTATTCCTGTACTGCCGGGCTCGCGCGCCCACTTGTCGCGGATGAATTTCTTGCCATCCACTTGTTCCAGACGCGTAACGATGAGGTCTTGCAGTTCGAGAAGGTATTCCTTTACGGCTACGCCATTCACGGTGTTGCTCATGTGTTGCTCATGTGTTCTCCAATAGGTTTAACGGCGTATGATTTTACCATACGCCCATACGCGGATCGTGAAAGGTTGTTTGCGCGTGCCGACACGCCCCGGTAACACCCACACCTCGCGCCCGAACAAGCGCTGGTAATCTGCGTAAGTCCTGGCCGGACGCTGCCCGTTGAGATTCGCGCTGGTCGAGACCAGCCCGGTGCTGACTGATGAACCGGCATCAGGCAGGTGATCGCCTGCGCACCTGCCTCACTGAGTTGTTGCTGTTGGGTAGACGTAAGCGGTTGCGGACAGCGCGCCACTTGTTGATAGCTCGATGCGATCAGGATCAGGCTTTCGTGCTGCGGACGGTGTTTGAGTTTGAGCAGACGCAACACGGCGTCCCGATTGTCAGGATCGCAGCCCGGGCCGTAGGAGGATTCAGTGGGATAGGCGATCAGGTCGCCGCGCCTGAGGTGTGCGGTGATGGGGCGATATGATACGCTGGCGCGGTGCAATTATTTCCTGTGGGCGATGGCACGGTAGCCGATGTCGTGGCGCATCTGGCGGCCGTCGAAGTGGATGGTATCGGCGATTTCATGGGCGTGTTTTTGTGCCGTCTTCATTATGGGTCTTCTCGGAATCGAGTGGGTGAATTGAGGGGGTAAATCGAGCATTCCCAGAGGGAAAGCGGGTGTTCCCCAAGCGGCTCGAAACGGCGATGATTCCCGGATGGCCAAATCAGCGAAGCGACAGCGGCGGCTGTGGGATGCATATGCCTTCCCCGGGTTTCGTCCGTACCGCACGGTGCGCGGTGTGTTCGGTGATCCGAAGGCGCGCGTCATCACTCTTGTCCGGCGCCCAAAAAAACGCTCTGCGGCTGTTGCGGTCGAGCGCACTCGGGCTGGTACGACCGGCGCACGCGGACC
>JANONV010000281.1:0-1602 GCA_031421015.1 Gallionella sp.
TAGCGTGGTCTTAATGACTTTATCAAGTTGTTTTCGAGCAGCAAGGCTTCTGTTTCCGAGCGCGTGACGGTGGTTTCGATGCGCGCGATGTGCGATACCATCAGGCTGATGCGCGGCGAAATAGTGGATTTTTTGAAGTAGGACGCGACGCGTTTCTTGAGCTGATTAGCCTTGCCGACGTACAGCACTTCACCTTTGCCATCGAAAAAGCGATACACCCCCGGCAGCAAAGGCAGGCTGTCGAGTATAAGTTTAGGGTCGAATTCGCGTGACGTGCTGTTCACATCAAGCCCTTTAGCCCAGCAGAGAATTTTGTCGCCCCCCCGTTGGCCGGATGACGAACAGAACCTGCAATTGGAATACCCATCTCGCGCAAGAGTCCTTCTGACTTCTTCCCAACGGCGATAATCTTGGCAGCCGGAAATGTCTCTATCAGTATTCGTAAAGCGGGCTCACCCAGACTGATCTCTTCCGGCGTCGGCGTCCTGTTCGACCACAGATTATCAGGGCGATACGGATGTAACTGCATCGCATTCCAAAGAATGGTGCGTTCTTCGATACCAAGCCGATAGAGCGTCTTCCAGACGATGGTGGCCGATGGCTCGGAGAACGGCAATCTCCTTGTAGAAAGTCGCCCGATCAAAGCGGGAATACGCGGGATGGCCCCCTCGCCCAGCAAACGCTCGCTGGTAAAAGCGATCCCACTATAACGACAGCCTTGATATCCCGGCGCCTCTCCAGCCAGGATGAACTCCGGATCACAGTCCAAATGGCGCGCAAGCCGATCCAATTTCTCAGCTGGGTTATTGCCCGCAGCATCATGAGGGCAACGATCCCGCCATGGATTAAAAAGCCCGAGCTTGCCGGACGGAAGTGTTTCGACCAGACTACTCGCAAGTGATATTTTCGGCATTGATTGTCATTCGTGTGAATTGATTATGGGCCATTGTTTCATGCGGCAGCGTTCTCTTCAAACTCCAGCACGAAGCTCCCCTCGCCGTTCTGCCCCAGAACTTTCACCAAGTATGGCATCACCTCCTGCAACACGCCATGCAGCAGCCACGGCGGGTTAAGTATGAACATCCCGCTACCGTGCATCCCGAAACCGTCCACGCTGGGCGTTTGCACACTGAGCGCGACATGCAGCCAGCTTTTCACCGGCAACTGCTTGAGCTGTTCCGGCAACTGCCGCGCCTCGGCGCGCTGCAACTGCGGATACCACAGCGCATACACCCCGCTGGCAAAGCGTTTCAACCCCTCGCGCAACGCCACCACCACGCGCTGATAATCCTGCTTGTCTTCATAAGGCGGGTCTATCAGCACCAGCGCGCGGCGCGGCGGGGGCGGCAGCAAGGCTTTCAGCGCGCCGAACCCATCGGCGGTCTGCATCAACACTTGCGCGCCATGTCCGGTAGTATTTTTGGCAAAATTCTCCTGCAAGATTTCGCTGTCAGTCGGATGCAACTCGAACAGCCGCATCCGATCCTGCTCGCGCAACAACTCCAGCGCGACCAGCGGCGAGCCGGGATACAGCTTCAACTGCCCGTCGGGATTGATGCGCTTCACCAGCGCCACATACTCCGCCAAGGGTGCGGGCAGATC
>JANONV010000282.1:0-2228 GCA_031421015.1 Gallionella sp.
AGCGTTGGGGTTCCTTCGTCACCCCAACCTACGTATTGAAAAACGTTGGGACACTACTGACAGAAAATCAAATCAAACCCCAGAAACCGGAAAATCTCCCGGTTGCAGGGTTACTTGGCGCTCTTGGCGTCTTGGCGGTGAATCCGCAGTTCCGTTTAGCCTCTGCCGCACCAAAACACCATGCCCTGATGCTGCCATGCACCAATAGCGGGCATGCGCTTGCGCCTTGTTTATATAACTCATTGTTTTTAAACATATAATTTTATGGCACGGGGGTTGCTATAACCCAGTCAGGCGCAACACGATGCCTGCACAGAGGATGAGCCATGCTGTTCGGACGCCACACCAGGAACCCGATCAAGATTGCCGATAAAGGCGTTGTTGACTGGAAATACACGACCTGCGGTTATTGCTCCACTGGCTGCTCCATCGAAGTCGGCCTGAACGCGCAGGGCAAGGCCGTGGCCGCGCGCGGGGTCGCCGATGCGCCGGTCAATCAGGGCAAGCTGTGCATCAAGGGCATCTTCGAGCACGAACTGTTCAATTCCGCGAATCGCGGCAAAACGCCGCTGCTGCGCGACAAAATCATCGACGGTTACAGCGAGGTGTCGTGGGATGCGGCGCTCGACCGCACCGCCGCCGAATTCCTGCGCATCCAGGAAAAATACGGGCGCGATTCCGTCGCCATCGTATCCACCGGGCAGATCCTCACCGAGGAGTTCTACACCCTGGGCAAACTGACGCGCGGGGTCATCGGCACCAACAATTACGACGGCAACACCACGCTGTGCATGGCCTCCGCGGTGTCCGGCTACAAGCGCTCCTTCGGCTCCGACGGCCCGCCCGGCTGCTACGACGATTTCGAGCATACCAACTGCCTGCTCGCCTTCGGCTCCAATCTGCCGGAGCAGCACCCGATCATTTACTGGCGCCTGAAAATGGCGCTGGAGAAACGCAAATTCCCGGTGATCGTGGTCGATCCGCGCGTCACCATGTTTGCGCAGATGGCGGATATCCATCTGCCGGTCACGCCCGGCACCGACCTCGTGCTGCTGAACAGCCTGGCGCACGTGATCCTCAAGGAAAATCTGCACGACCGCGCGTACATCGAGGCGCACACCACCGGTTACGAGGAATTCGCCGCGCTGGTGGCGCAATACGACCCGGTCACCGCAGCCGCCATCTGCGGCATCGACGAAGACACCATCCGTCACGTCGCGCGCCTCTACGCAAAAGCCGGCGCCGCCATGTCGATCTGGACCATGGGCATCAACCAGAGCACACACGGCTCCGACGGCGTGGCGGCAATCAACAGCCTGAACCTCATCACCGGCAACATCGGCAAGCCCGGCGGCACCAGTCTCTCCATCACCGGCCAGTGCAACGCCATGGGCACGCGTGAATGGTCGTCGTGCTCCGGCCTGCCCGGCTACCGCGCGCTGGAAAAAGAAAAAGACCGCGAAACCATCGGCAAGTTCTGGGGTGTCGATCCGGAATTTTTCCCCAAAAAGCGCGGCATGTTCATGACCGATATTTTTCCCGCCATGGAAACCGGCCAGATCAAGGCGCTGTGGTTGATCGCCACCAATCCGATGACCTCAATGCCGAACGCGCCGCGCATCAAGAAAACGCTGCAAAACCTGGAATTCCTGGTGGTGCAGGACGCCTATGCCGACGTCGAAACCACCAAATACGCGCACGTTTTTCTGCCCGCTGCGCTGTGGGGCGAAAAGGAAGGCGTATTCACCAACACCGAGCGGCGCGTGAATTTGGTGCGCAAGGTGATGGAGCCGCACGGCGATTCCAAGCCCGATCTGTGGATCTTCAACCAGATGGCAAAACGTTTCGAGCAGGGACGCAAGATGAATTTTCCCGAGACCTCGGCCGAGGTGTTTGACGAGATGCGCGAGCTGTCCACCGGGCGCATGCTCGATTACTCGGGCATGACCCACGACAAGATCGAAGCCCAGCGCGGCATCCAGTGGCCGTGCGCCGAGGGCAACGAAAAAGGTGCGCAGCGCCTGTACACCGACGGCGTGTTTCAACACCCGGACGGCAAGGCCAAATTGCTGGCGCTGCCGTTCGTGGATAACAATGAACGGCCGGACACGCAATTCCCGTTCTGGCTCAACAGCGGCCGCGTGGTCGAGCATTTCCACACGCGCACACGCACAGGCAAGATCGGCAACGTCAACAAGTTCAGTCCCACGCCGTACATGGAAATGAAC
>JANONV010000283.1:0-4686 GCA_031421015.1 Gallionella sp.
CAGGTGTGCAATGCCCCCTGCTCGCCCAAAATTCGCGGTAGCAGTTGAGCCAGCAGCTTTTCCCCTGAACTGTCTTCCACCAGAAATTCGATGTGCATGCCTACCTTGCCTCCAGGTAGTCGCTGTACCAAAGACCACCCAGCGGCAAGCCCTCGTCCACGAGGTTTTTAACCATCTCCAGATCAGAAACCCGCCGGATGACTGAATAGCCATCCTCGCCCTTTTCTAGAATCCAGACTTCGTCTGGCGACAAGGCATCAACGAAATAGGGCTGATGCGTCGTTACAAATATCTGAGGCGAATTTTTCTTGCCGTTGGCATGGGCACGAAACTCTTGCGCCAAAGTTTCCAGCAACTTGTGATACAGGCCGTTTTCGGGCTCTTCAATGCAGATGAAAGGCGGCGGATCAGGGTCTTCCATCAATAGCAGATAGGCAAACACCTTGAGCGTTCCGTCGGACATCTGCTGTGCAAAAAAGGGGTCGGAAAATGCCCCATCGTTAAAGCGCAGCACCAGGCGCTTGTCCAAGGTTTCCTGCGTGTCGATGCTCTTGATCCCGGGTATCTTGGCCGCAATGCTTTCAAGGATCGCGTTGAAGCGGTCCTTATGCTCGCGCGCCATAAACTGCACCACGTTGCCAATGTTGTCGCCATGGCTGTTCAAATGCTTCTGAGGGCCAGCGGTCGGAAGGCTGCGTGCAGCATCCGGCTGGAAGTAGGACAAGTACCAGCCCTTCAAGAAGTCCCGGAACCGCTTGATGCGGGGATGCTCCTTGAGCGTACCCAGCGTGGCGATACCCAACTGACGCAAGTCGGTCAGCTCGACCGATGCCTTGGCGCGGTCTTCTTCACCCTCTCCACCGGTTGCAACTTCTTCGTCGTCATCCTCTTCTTCTTCAACTTCTTCTTCGCCTGCCCATACCGTGCCTTTGCCGTGGTTCAGGCGCAAAAATGGGTAGGGGCGGCCATGCTTCTGTCCCTTGCGTCGCTGCTTAAGCACCTCAGATTCGACAAAGGGGCGACCCGTTGCGTCCAAAGCAATCGCCAACTCATACGTCATCGGCCGTTCACCTTTGGCCTCACGGTAATAAATCTCAAACCGAATCGGATCGGTCGTGCCACTGGACCGCAGCCGCTCGTAGCCCCCGCGCTGCTTCATGTCGCAGGCCTGCTCCACATCGTGCGACAGGCAGTCGGCCACAAAGCCGAAGGCATCAAACAAGGTGCTCTTGCCCACCCCGTTTTTGCCAATCACCACGGTAAACGGCGTCAGCGGCGCGCCGCCCTGCTGGGAAGAGAGCTTGCCCAGCGTTACGTCGCGCAGTGCGCGGTAGTTTTGAACGCGGAAACCTTCGATTAATGCCATGGTCTGTCTTTCAGTGGGTTTTCACCCGAGTCATCAATTCAAAATTCTTTGTGTTGGAAACTGTTCGCAAAAGCCGAGCAGTTTCAACGCTGAAGCGGAGCAATCAGCATTTCCCAGTAATACTCGGCAGCCCCGTCAAACGTCAACTGACTCTTTTTCTCGCCACCCCAGCCCCCGCCCATGCCCAGCGGCTGCAAAAATAGGGTTTGCTCAGTAGCCTCAATGCTCAAGCTCTCATTAAAACTGTTGGCGGAGGCGTTGTCATCATGCGAGAAGGTGATGCCACCGCCAAAACCACGCGAGCCACCAAACCTGATACCGCATCGTGCCGCTGCCTTGCCATTTTGATAAATAGCCGCAGCAAATGTTCGCGCGTCGATGCGCTTGAACCTCGTTTGAAGATCGCCATGGCGCTTCTCCAACTCTTGCAGCGAGCTTTCAAAGAATCGGGCCATGTACTCGAAGGCGTCATCAAGAAAACGGTCTTTGTCCGCATCAGAAAATTCCTTGCGAATTCTCAAATTACTGGACCGTGGGCTTTCTCCGCGCGTCGGCTGCAACAGCGCCACAGGATTCTGGATGGTCCCGGCTTCAACAGGTTTAGGCAACGCAACTCGTAACTGCTTAACGACGTCCAGCCACGCTTCATCACGATCAGGCCATTTGGTAATCGCCTTGCCGTCGGTGGGCACAGCCATCAACTTGGCAAACGGCGCGGAGGTTTGCCAATCGCAAGGGCGGAGAATAACGGGAATAATCCGTACCCTGTCCTGCGCATGCAACTCCATCGCTCGCGTCATTTCAACGTCGTAGCAATAGGCAGAAGCTAAAAAATCTGGACTGACAAGCAAGAGGATCACTTGAGCATCATTCAGCCGCGCATGAATCTGACCGTTCAACTCGTCGCCTGCAAGAATTTTGCGGTCATGCCACGCCGAAATGGCACCTTCCCGCTTGAGCATGGCCAAGTGAACTTCTAGCTCGTCGCGCAAAGCCTCATCTTTGTGGGAATATGAAAAGAATACGTTGTTAGCCATTCAAATATTTCGTCAGGTCAGCAAAAAACTGCGCACGCAGGCTTGATTGCCATGACAAGCAGCCGGCCTCTAGCTTGGGTATCTCAGTAGATTTTCGCGCGACCCATCGAATTTTCATTTATTAAATTTGGATCAGTTTTTCGCAAGTTTTTCGCAAGTTTTTCGCAACCGAGTTCTACCAAGCGAATGAACTCCCGCGCATCAGAGAAATAATTGCGAAAGGCTAACCGCACGTCATCGCTTGTGTCCGCTCGGACAAGAACAATATCTTGGTCTGGCATTGATCGTTCTAGCTCGAATAGCGATCGGATCGCATCTGGTGCGACTCGAAAAGTACGAATCTCAAGATTCCCGTTGGCCGAAAATATCAAAATCGCATTTCGACCATCAGAAACCGCTTTATTTGCAGCGTTCAATCCACCCAGTTTTATGAGCAAACCCAACTCATCATTTATCGTGCGAAATCTTTCGATCAAGTCTCCATCTGAAATATTAGGAAAAGGCCCCTTTCGGTTTTCATGCGCACGGGCTAAGATCTCACTGGCAAGCGCCATCGCATGTTCATATCGCTTGTCACCTTTTTGAAATTTTGGTTGGCTCTCAGAAATAAAACCAATAACTTCAACGGCAGTAGCCCATGCGTGCTGTACCAAAGTCCGGTACTGAATTTCCACATTCAAACCTGCGAGGTTTCTTCCGACGTCAGAATTTACATCGTACTCATAGACGTCATGTATACCGCGGTATCCGCTTTCTTTTGGTAGCTTAATGTAGTCATACTTTTCAATATCATTGCGACGCTTATGCTTAAACCGAGCGGCATGAAACTTTTTTCGGAATCGATCGAGATCATTGAGACTCTTAAAAATCAGTCGGCATCCAGCGACATCATCCATCCGAGCTAGAAGCATTCCCGGCAATCTTTGAAGCTTGTCAAATATCGTTCGTTTACGTTTATGTCTCTGAGCAACAGTAACCCCCGAGCCGCGGGTTCGTGTTCGCAACATCGCTTGAAAAGTGTTCAGAACCCCTCGATGTGCAGCACGCCAGTCATCAATGATGCGCAAGTCGTCCTGCGTTTCTGTTCCATTTCGAACATTTACTCCAGCACGGTTAACTCGAGATTTTGAGCCGCCTGGGAAAGTGGGTTTGGCAGATTGGTTCATATCAGTCCCCCACCCTAAACACCTTCATCACCTCATCCCCCAGGTGATTAATGACTTTGACGGCAATCCGCCCCGACTTCGGCTTGTCAAACGCCCGTGACGTATCGCTGTTCAGCGTGGCCCAGGCTTCTTCGTTGATCTCAGCCTTGAGCGTGGTTTTTAGCGCTTTGTACGGGTCGTTGGCGCCCAGGAAGTAGGCTTGGCGGACGAAGAAGCTTTCTTCGTTGTAGTCGGTGTCGATGAACCAGCAGGCGATGCCGTCGGCGCCGTCGCTGCGCACTTCGCCGGTGTTGGGATGGAACACGTCCACGCCATTGACCTTGACCCGCATCTGGCCAGCCTCGGCGTCCAGGATGTCGATGTCGGGCTCGCCGAAGATCACGAACAGGTTGCCCTTGCCGGTGTTCTTCAGGTCTTCGGCCACGGCGTGGCCCGAAACCTCGCACGCTGTCTTCGCCTTCGAGACCACGTTCAAAAAGTTGTCCCATTTCGCGTAGCCCAGAAGGTGCTGAATGTCACGCGCCAGCCAAAACTCGATGCCGCCATCGGTTTGCCGGGCATGGCCTTCAAACGACGTGGTCAACGAATGAATCACTTCGGTTTTCATACTTTGTCTTTCTGTACGGCATTCTTTATCAGCGTGTCGAATGCGGCTTCCACCAGGCTGGCGAAGTCGTCCTGTAGCTGATATACCTCGGTGGTTTTTCGAAAAATTGACTAGTCATGTTTCTATCAGCATCGGAACAGCCTCCTAAAACGATATCACCGGGGATATCAAATAATCCAAATAACGGCTCAAATCACCGAATTTTGACCATTTTACCCATTGAATATGTCTATAGCTCTCGTATTATATAGATAGTTTGCTATTTATAATATAGCAAAATTGCCGGAACGGAAGCGTTTGTTCAAAGCCGCAACCAACACCATTCCCAGGCCGAAAATCCAGTACGGCCACAGTCCAAATTGCGACACCCAGCGGGCGAACGGAGTCATGCCCCAGCCGTTTTGCGCGGTGCCGCTGCGGCCCTGCACCTGACCTAGCAGCACGCCACGGGTATGGCGGGGCAGCGCCTGCGTGACGCGGCCGGTGTGGTCGATGATGACCGTGGCGCCG
>JANONV010000284.1:0-3754 GCA_031421015.1 Gallionella sp.
GCCGCTATCGCCACGGCGCAGGGGCGCGGCGGCGTTGGGGTGGTACGAATCTCCGGGCGTGGCATAGCGGCGCTGGCCAACGGGATTCTGGGCAAATTGCCCGCCCCGCGACATGCCACCTATGGCAATTTCCTGGACGAAAATGGCGCTGCGCTGGATCGGGGCATCGCTTTGTATTTTCCCGCACCGCATTCCTACACCGGCGACGATGTTCTCGAGCTGCAGGGACACGGCGGCCCCGCTGTGCTGCAATTGTTATTGCAACGCTGTCTCGAGTTGGGCGCGCGTTTGGCGCAACCCGGCGAATTCACGCGCCGCGCTTTCCTGAACGACAAGCTTGATCTGGCGCAAGCGGAAAGCGTCGCGGACCTGATCGACGCCAACACCTCGGAGGCCGCACGCAGCGCGATGCGCTCCCTGCGCGGGGAGTTTTCCGCCGCTATACACACGCTGGTCGATGAGCTGATCCATCTGCGCATGCTGGTCGAGGCGATGCTGGATTTCCCGGAGGAGCAGGTGGACGCCACAGACCTCGGGCGGCGCGATGTTTTGCTGAACAATATCCAGTCGAGATTGCGCCACACGCTGGACACCGCAAAGCAGGGCAGCCTGTTGCGCGAAGGCGCGCAGGTCGTTATTGCCGGGCAGCCGAACGTGGGCAAGTCCAGTCTGCTGAATCGATTGTCCGGTGAAGAAGTGGCGCTGGTCAGCGCTGTACCAGGCACCACCCGCGATGTCATCCGCCAGGCGATCCAGATCCGCGGGGTGCCGTTGCACGTTATGGATACGGCAGGGCTGCGCGTATCCCAGGATGCAGTGGAGAACATGGGTATAGAGCGCACCCACCAGACTCTGCGCCGCGCCGATTTGATCCTGTTTCTGCTGGATGCCAGCCGGGGTATGACGGCACAGGACGAGGTAATTCTTGCCGGGTTGCCGGCAGACATCCCGCGACTGCGGGTATTCAACAAAACCGACCTGTTGAGCGGCACAGCCCCATCTTATGTGCAAGGGCACGATCCGTTTGTTTATGTGTCGGCCAAAACCGGAGAGGGTTTGGAAGAATTGCGCGGCAAACTGTTGGGGGCGGTGGGCTGGCGCGATCAGGAAAGCGGGGCATTCATGGCGCGGGAGCGGCACTTGCGTGCCCTGACGCTGGCGCAAACCCACCTGACCCAAGCCCATGCGGTGCTGGACAGGGCGGAGTTGTTCGCCGAGGAATTGCGTCTGGCGCAGCGCGCGTTGAATGAAATCACCGGGGAATTCACTTCGGATGACCTGCTGGGCGAGATTTTCAGCCGGTTCTGCATCGGGAAATAGCCGCCAGCTAAGCGCTGTTGTTTCACGTGAAACATAGTGCCCGGAATTTCTGAACTTAACCGGATTGTTTCACGTGAAACATTGTATAAGACCTTAAGTTTGGGATTGCGGCCGGGTTGTTGTATGATGCGCGTCCTTTCAAAAACAGTGGCAACATGAACTTTCCTGATGTATTCGATGTAATCGTGGTGGGCGGGGGGCATGCCGGTACCGAGGCGGCCTTGGCCAGTGCGCGCGCGGGTTGCAAGACCTTGCTGCTCAGCCACAACATCGAAACGCTGGGGCAAATGTCCTGCAATCCATCCATCGGCGGGATAGGCAAAGGGCATCTGGTCAAAGAACTGGACGCGCTCGGCGGCGCCATGGCCGCGGCGACCGACGAAAGCGGCATCCAGTTCCGCATCCTGAATTCCAGCAAGGGCCCGGCAGTGCGCGCAACGCGCGCGCAGGCCGACCGCCTGCTCTACAAACAAGCCATCCGTACCCGGCTGGAAAATCAGCCCAACCTCTGGCTGTTCCAGCAGGCAGTGGACGATTTGCTGATCGAACAGGACCGGGTGAGCGGGGTGGTCACACAACTGGGTTTGCGCTTCAGCGCGAAAACCGTGGTGCTGACTACGGGCACGTTCCTGTCAGGCTTGATTCACGTCGGACTGAAGAATTATCAGGCGGGCCGCGCAGGCGATCCGCCGTCGATCAGTCTGGCGCATCGCTTGCGCGAGCTGAATCTTCCGGTGGGAAGGCTGAAGACCGGTACGCCGCCGCGCATCGATGGCCGGACCATCGATTATTCGGTGTTACAGGAACAGCCAGGGGACGATCCCGTGCCGGTGTTCTCCTTCATGGGCAATGCCGCGCAGCACCCGAAGCAATTACCCTGCTGGATCACCGAGACCAATCAGCGCACGCACGACATCATACGCGGCGGGCTGGACCGCTCCCCCATGTTCACCGGCGCGATCGAGGGCGTGGGTCCGCGCTACTGTCCTTCCATAGAAGACAAAATCACCCGTTTCGCCGACAAATCTTCGCATCAAATTTTTCTTGAGCCGGAAGGGTTGACCACCCACGAGGTTTATCCCAACGGGATTTCCACCAGCCTGCCCTTCGATGTGCAACTCGACCTGGTACGTTCCATCAAGGGTCTAGCAAACGCACACATCCTGCGTCCCGGTTATGCGATCGAATATGACTATTTCAATCCCTGCGGCCTGAAAAGCTCGCTGGAAACCAAGGCGATCCGGGGACTGTTCTTTGCCGGGCAAATCAACGGCACGACCGGTTACGAGGAGGCCGCCGCGCAAGGCCTGCTGGCCGGGCTCAACGCCGCGCTGCAAGCGCGCGAACAACCAGCCTGGTGTCCGCGCCGCGACCAGGCCTATCTGGGCGTGCTGGTGGACGATTTGATCACGCAGGGGGTTTCCGAACCGTATCGCATGTTTACCAGCCGGGCGGAGTACCGTTTGCAGTTGCGCGAAGACAACGCGGATCTAAGATTGACCGAAATCGGACGCAAGCTGGGTATCGTGGATGACGCACGCTGGCAGGCATTTGAGCAAAAGCGCGAAGCGATTGCCCGCGAGCAGGAGCGCTTGCGCGGCACCTGGGTTAACCCGCGCAATTTGCCGGAACAAGACGCGATACGCGTGTTGGGCAAGCCCATCGAGCGCGAATATGCGCTGCTCGAGCTATTGCGCCGTCCGGATGTGAGCTATGCCAGTCTGCTGACTTTGCCCGGTGCGGGCATCGGGGTGGACGACGCAAAGGTCGCCGAGCAGGTGGAAACCCAGGCGAAATATCACGGTTATATCGAACGCCAGCAAGAAGAGATCGACCGCAACGAACAATATGAAACATTGGGGCTGCCGGATGTGTTGGACTACCGCGAGGTGCGCGGCCTGTCGATCGAAGTGCAGCAAAAACTTAATCAGCACAAACCGGAAACCCTTGGGCAAGCCGCGCGCATTTCCGGCATTACTCCGGCGGCGATTTCTTTGTTGCTGGTACACCTGAAGCGAGGTTTTCGCGATGGTCAGCAGGACAAAAAACGCGCGTGAAAGAAAGCGAAGCGTTACAGCACGGCATTGAGCAATTAGGCCTTGCACTGAGTTCGGAAACGCAGGGCAAGTTACTGGATTATGTAGCGCTGCTGCACAAGTGGAACAAGGTTTACAACCTGACCGCGATCCGCGACCCACAGCAGATGGTGAGCAATCACTTACTTGATAGCCTTGCTGTAATACCACATTTGTGGGCAGGGCGGTGGCTGGATGTGGGCTGCGGAGCGGGTTTGCCCGGGGTGATATTGGCGATTGCGCAACCGGAATGGCAGTTCGTATTACTGGATAGCAACAGCAAGAAAACCAGCTTTGTGCAGCAAGCGGTCATCGAACTGGGTTTGCATAACGTGAGTGTTCAATGTGCGCGAGTGGAA
>JANONV010000285.1:0-2638 GCA_031421015.1 Gallionella sp.
TAGATCCTGCGCAATCTTGAACAGTGTCGGGGTCTGCAAGCTGGCTGCAACGGTTTGACCGGCATCCACCGAACGATCGACCACCACACCCGACACCGGCGAACGGATCACCGAGTAGGCGAGGTTGGCGCGGTCTTTTTCCGCGGTCGCCTGCGTCGATTGCAATTGGGCTTCGGCGACTTTTTTGGTTTGCATTGCGGTATCCAGCTCCTGACGCGAGACGTATTCCTGCGCGAACAAACTGCGCATACGCGCTTCATTGGCAGCAGCCAGTTCCAGCGAGGCTTCGGCGCTACGCACATTGGCCAGGCTCTGTTTTTGCTGTGCGGCGAGCAGGGCAGCATCGAGTTCCAGCAAAATCTGCCCCTTCTTGACCTTGCTGTTGAAGTCCACATAAAGTTTCTTGACCGTGCCGGAAACCTGCGTGCCGACGCTCACCAGCGTCACCGGATTGATCGTGCCGTTGGCCGAGACGGTCTGGCTGATATCGCCTTTTTCCACGGCTTGCGACCGATATTGCGGTGCAGCCACCCGATACAGTTGCCAATAAATGGCGACGCCGGCGGCGATGGCGGCAACACCAACAAGGATCAAGGCAAGCGGGGAGCGGAGTGGTTTTTTCATGGCTGGTTTTGCTGTTATTCCAATTTTCGTTACAAACAACAATAATTTCGCAGGGTGCGTTTACGCACCAGTTGCCGATGGTGCGCAAGCGCACCCTACATTAACCCAGATAATCGATTAGGCCGTTCGTTCATTGTAGGAGCCCGATTTACCTCGAAGAGGTTCTCGTGCCCTGTGGGCGCGGGCGAATATTCACTGAATTAGTTCTGCTCCTGGTTATTTTGGGGCGGATTTTCGCCGGACTGCCGGTTGCTGTCACCCGGTTTTTGACTGCTTGCATCCGGCAAGGTTTGCAACAAGCTTGCATCCAAACTGCCCATTGCCTGCGCAAGTGCGGCGCGGCTGATGTTCCAGCTCAAGGCGGATTGTATGCGTTGTTGGCGCGCACCGGCCAAAACGCTTTGCGCATTCAGCACATCCAGCATACTGCCCACGCCGGCCTTGTAGCGTCCGAGCACGACGCGTTCGGATTGTTCTGCGCTGTTCAGCAAGTCGGCGGTGGTGCGCAATGATTGGGTGGCGGTGGTGAGATGCTGATAAGCCGTCCAGACATCCAGCGACACTTGTAAACGCAACTGCTCCAGTTGAGCTTTCCTGGCGTCCGTTTGCGCCTCGGCGGCGCGTGTGCGATAGGTCGGCGCATAGCCGGAAAATAACGGCACATTCAAATTGATGCCGACTACTGTGCCATGCGAATTGATGCCCGCGCTATTGTTTTGTTCGGCGGAAGCTGCCAGGGAGATAATTGGCCTGCCTGCCGCACGAGCCGCATCGGCGCTGGCTTGCGCAGCCTTGACTTGCGCGGCGACGGCGTGCAGATCCGGGCGGCGCCGGCGCGCTTGTTCGATCAGCGTGTTGATGTCGCCCTCGAAATCATTGGGCATCGCCGTTGTATTGGATGTCGCTAACGACACATTATGATCGGCATCCAACCCCAGCATGTTCGCCAGCGTCCCTTGCGCGATCTTCAGGTTGCCATCGGCGGTAATGCGGTTCAGCGTGGCTTGAGAATAAGCGGTCTGCGCTTGCAGCTTGTCGGCAGGCGTTGCGCTCCCGGCTGTATAACGAGCTTCGGCGGCGGCAAAGCTTTGTTTGGCGGCGCGTTCTGATTCTATTGCCGCATCGAGCGCGGCAAGCGTCGCCTGAGTCTGGTAAAAGGCCTGCACTGCGGCGAGAAATACCGTTTGCACCGTACTGTCTTGTGCGGCGCTTGCAGCGGCAAGCAATTGACGCGCATTTTCCAGATTGGCGGCACGCGCGCCGAAATCGTATAGCAGATAGGAAATCGTTACGCCAACGCCGCGCCGATCCACACTGGGAGCAGTTTCCGTTTTAGTGCGATTGCCGGAAGCATTCAAGCTGACGCCAGGAAAATAACCCGCCTTGCTCACGCCAACCTGCGCTGTCTGCGCTCGCGTATTTGCCCACTTCTCGCGGGTTTGCGGGTTGTTGCACAGCGCGAGGTCGACCACCTCCAGCAGGTCGAAAAGCTTTTGGCCGGGCACCCGATTGAGCGCGCCGTTCGACATAGCCTCCGCACATGGGTCGCCAACCGCACCGTCATGGCGCAACGCCGGACGCTTCGACAGGCTCAGGACAGGCCCTTCGACTGGACTCAGGACAGGCTCGGGCAGCGGCATCGCCTCGGTGTCGAACGGATCCAAGCTTTCCCCGGCCAAAACCGAACCGCTGTAGAGGAAAATAAGCGTATAAATGGCGTAGCGTTGCAAATGATGCGGCATGAGAGTGTAATGAATTCCAGGCAGCCTTAAGTATCGGCGATTCCCGATTTCAGGACAATATTTGTTTTGCAAGGAATTGTTTTTGACTCGCATTGTTTTAGCTGTGCTAGAGTTCCGGGCGCGTACCCTACAGGCCACCTCTAAAAATTCAAAATCCTAAGTCAGACAAGGCGCGATAAAAATTTTAGCGCGCCGCATATGTTTGATATGTAAGCGTTAAAATTTTTATCGCAACGCAGTATCACGACGGAGTTTGGATTTTTAGAGGTGGC
>JANONV010000286.1:0-2885 GCA_031421015.1 Gallionella sp.
CAGGAACTCGATCAGCGCTCCGATCTCTACAGCCTCGGCATCATGCTGTACGAAATGCTCACCGGCGAGCTGCCCTATACCGGCAACTCGGCACTGTCGATCGGTATCAAACACCTCAAGGAACCGATCCCGCACCTCGCGCCACCGGCGCATGTGTACCAGCCGCTGATCGACAAGCTGCTCGCCAAAAGCGCCGCTGACCGCTTCCAGAATGGCGAGGAAGTTATTGCTGCGATCGACGCCATGAGCACGAACGCGCAAATCCTCCACACCACGCCGACGGTTATCACTGGTTCAGGCACGGCCGCTACGATTATCACCAAACCCAACGCGACACGCGCGTCGACTCCGGCCAGCAGCGCGCCGGAAATAACAAAACGAAGGCTGTTGCCCGTTGCCGCCATACTGGGCGTGTTGTTGCTGGCCGGCGGCGTTGCGTTCCTGATGCTGCGCGAAACGCCTGCTCCGGCTGGCGGCACGACAACCGCGCCGGCGCCCTCGGCAACACCCGAGCGGGCAACACGGAACATCGAGCGAATCGCCACGTTGCTCACGGCAGCGGACACGGCCGCGCTCGCTGGCCGCTATCTGGAACCGCGCGACAACAACGCGGTATCCGGTTATCGCATGGTTCTGGAGATCGAGCCGGGCAATGCGCGCGCCGCACGCGGTCTGCAGGAAATCGCCGGACACTTTCTTGCCCAGGCCGAACGCGCCATCGAGAAAAAAGACTACGATCGTGCCGAAGGGCTTCTCAAGAGCGCCGAACAGGCCGACCCGAACCATCCCCTGCTGTTTTCGCGCCGCCTGACGTTAAGCGAGATGCGCCAGAAACAAATGCCCAAGTCCGAAGGCGCGTCCAAACCGGCCGCGGCGAAACCCGTACCGGCACCGGCGGTCACAGCGAAAACCGAACCACCCAGAGTGGCGGTCGAGAACGCCGATCAAGCACGTCAACGCGAGGCGCGCGAACACGAACAACGTCTCAGCGGGCTTTACGCGCGCCTGCAGGAGTTGATCGCTCCCGGAAATCTCAGCGCCACGCGCCTCGGGCTCGCACGGGAATTACTGGCCGAGGCCATCAAGCTCGCGCCGAACGATACGCGCGCGAATAACTCCGCCGGCCAGATCGCCGATGGGTATCTGCGTCTGGCCACAACTCAAGTCGAGAAAAAGGAATACAAGGAAGCCGAAGGCCTCGTTCGTCGCGGTCTTGAGTTGAAGCCCGACCACCGCCTGCTGCTGTCGCTCGAAAAAGATGTCGCGGAGAAACAAAAACCGAAGCGTCAGAGCTTCGGGACTTTCTAAAAATCCCTCAGAAATACTTTTGCACGCTCAGCGTAAAGACGTTGTGTACCTCATCGAAGCTAAGGTCATCGTCGGGGTCGGTCACGTTGTCCTGCCTGAATTTGTATTTACTGAATTTGTACGCGACGGTATAGGCAAGCGTCCCCTCCAGCGGACCGGTCCAGCCTATGCCGACGCTGTAACCGTTCGCTGAGCCTTCCAGGTCTCGGTTCTCCGCTGCCCCGATACTCGGCGTCGACCTCTCCGTGACTTCACTCAACATGGCGGCGTAGGCGGCGCTCAACAACAGTGTCCCGCGTTTACCCATTGCAAAGCCATAACTCGCGCCGAGGAACGGCCCCTTGGTTAAAAAAGCGATGCTCGAGTTTCTCGCCCCGCTCGTGAGATCTGAAAATACATGGGCGGAGGTTTCTCCCAGCCGATACCCAACGAACAAGTTCATGCTTTTCCAGACGTTGTGCCCAAAGGTCATCCCGGCATCCTGACGAGAGAACGTTACAATGGAATTGTCCACTCCGCCGCCGCCAGCCGGTGTATTGTTCAGCGTGACGTAATCTTTAAGCGATACGTCGTAGTTCGCTCCAAGATAAAAACCCCGGTAGGCGGTGGTTAAAGACATATCGAGCGTCACGTATTGGGGAGCGAACTCTTTCTTTCCGACCGCGAAGCCGACCGTTTTATAATTGACCGCCGCTCCCCAAACAGCGGTGACATCGTCACCTTGCCGCGTTTCGGCGCCGAGGGCGGGCGAGGCGGCTAATACGGCAAGCGTGAAGCCGGCGATTAAATATGTCTGTTGTGGCATGGCAAGCTCCCGTTGATTACGGTACGGATTATTCCATCCCGGTGGGCAACTGTTGGATGTTGATGCATTCTTCGGCGCCGCGGGCGCACTTGTCAAGGCAACCTGGAAACTCGCTACAAAGCCTTCGCTGTCGGATCCATAAAAAAACAAAAGCCCCGCTCACGCGGGGCCTGTCATCACGGTGGCCAACAACGATGGCGCTACTTCTGGCACACTGGGTTGCTGGCGTTGAACTCGTAGAAACAGTCCACGGTTTCGGCCGAGGCGGCACCGGTCGTGAGGGCGGCGAACAGGGCGAGGATGGCGATGATCTTCTGCATGACAATTCTCCTTTCAGGGTGGGTTGGGTAATTTGCCCCGGCGCCTTGGTGCGCCGAAGCAGTGAACCCAGAATAGGAGAAAGGCGGAATCCGCTCGGTGATGAATATCACCGGTGGCGTGGGGAATTCGGGAGTTTTGTGACCTGGGTCACCAAAGCGAACGAAAAAATTCAGACGCGAGTCGGGCCCATGAGTGTGATGCGCCGGCCATCGACCCGCACCACGCCGGTTTCTTCAAGACTGCGGAAGATGCGGGTGACCACCTCGCGCGAGGCGCCCACCATGGCCGCGATATCGCGATGTGTGACGCGCGCCGGGATCACCAGCTCACCGCCTTCTTTTTCAGCGAGCCCGCGCAGCGCCTGTTCGACTCTTGCCTTGACGTCGTTCAGCGCCAGCGATTCGATCTGCTGGTCGGCCTCGCGCAGGCGCCGGGACAGGGCTTTGAGCAG
>JANONV010000287.1:0-1596 GCA_031421015.1 Gallionella sp.
GGCCGTGCGCAAGCCGGGGCCGAAGCTGTCGGCCGCAGATATTGCCGATATCGCACGGCTGACGACGCGGCAGAACCGGCGACTGGCCGAGCTGGGATAGCAGCCTGCATGACCGCTGGGGACATGGAGCGACCGCATCTATTATTCGCGTTGATGGCGGGCTGATCGCAAGCATCTGAGTTTTCTCTCTGACATCAATTTTATTTTTATCCAACCCGATTCCAGGAGAATTTCCAATGGGCACTGATCCTCTTCCGCTTGATCCCGAAGTGGTCCGCGTACTGTCTGGCGTCACAACCGCCACGCTCACGACCGTTTTACTGAAAAAAGGGCTTCGCAATGTCTGGATTCGCGGCACCAAGCCGCTGCAGCCGGGACAGCCGCGCCTGGTGGGGCGCGCCTTTACGCTGCGCTTCGTACCGGCGCGCGAGGATTTGGCAACGCCAGCGTCCTGGGGCGCGCCGATTTCCACCCGAGCTGCGATCGAAGCCATGCCGGCCGGCTGCATTGCGGTAGTCGATGCCATGGGTGTTGTCGACGCCGGCATTTTTGGCGACATTCTGTGTGCCCGCATGAAAAAGCGCGGGGTTGCCGGACTGGTCACCGATGGCGTGGTCCGTGATTTGGCGGGTGTGCTGGGCACGCAACTGCCGGTATGGTGCCAAGGCACTGCTGCGCCGGCCTCGGTGAATGGACTGACCTTCGTCGGTTGGCAGGAGCCAATCGGCTGCGGCGGTGTGGCCGTATTCCCCAACGATGTGGTGGTGGTCGATCTTGACGGTGCCGTGTTGATTCCGGCCGCTTTTCTGGATGAAGTCATCGCTGCGGCCGTTGAGCAGGAAAGGCTGGAGGGCTGGATCATGTCCCAGATCGAGGCGGACATACCGTTGCCCGGTCTGTACCCGCCAAACGACGAAACCAAGGCCCGCTACGAAGCATGGGCAAGCACCGTGCGCTGATGCAGATATGCCCGACGCGTGTCTTCCATCGTTGCGGCAGTATCGCTTGTGCTTGCGCGAACAAACTGTTGCGCGCGGGAGCACGCCAGTCAGGGGGATGAGTCATGGCGACGACGTGTTTCAGCACCCGAGGACACTAAGGATCTGGCAAATAATAACTTCCCTAAATCAGCGATCTCCAGGAGTGGCCTGATAGTTCCAGCGTGGCAGATCCTCATCAAAGATGATGCGCATATTTGCCAGGAAGTCTGATGCGACCTTTTTGCCGGTGACGTAGACCCCGCTCAACACATCAACAGTGACTTTCAACCCGGTGGTGGTTTTTGCCAGCGCCATGAATTGCTTGGCAATCGCCACCGAATGAAACACGACACCCTGGCAGGCCCGCGTGACGTGGGCAAACAAGCGGTGTTCGATGGGGTTGTGCTTGGAGCAGTACGGTGGGTAGTGCGCGATACGGATATCCAGGCCAAGGCGACAGGCAAGTTTCTACAGCGCCTCCTTGAATACATGCCGGTTGGAGGCATTGCTGCCCCCGCCACCCTACAGCAGCAGCAGGCAACGGGCATGGGGGTAGTGTTTAACCCCGTGCTGCATCCGCCAGTGCGCAACGCTGTCACAGCAGAACTCGCTGGTG
>JANONV010000288.1:0-3314 GCA_031421015.1 Gallionella sp.
TCGGCATCCGGCAAGGGCACGGTGGCGCAACAGGTCGCGGCAAAACTCGGCTATCACTATCTCGACAGCGGCGCGTTGTATCGTTTGCTGGCGCTGGCGGCGCAGCGTGACGGGGTTCTGCTGACCGATGAAGCTGGGCTGGCGGCATTGGCCGAACGCATCGAGATTCGTTTCGAGGACGAGCAAATCTGGCTGGACGGCGCTTTGGTCGGCAATGAGTTGCGCGGGGAGCTGTGTGCGGCTGCGGCTTCAAAAGTGGCGGCTTTGCCCAGGGTACGCGCCGCGCTGTTGAACAAGCAACACGCTTTCCGCCGCGCGCCCGGCCTGGTGGCGGATGGGCGCGACATGGCCTCGGTGGTGTTTCCGGACGCAGTATTGAAGATATTCCTCACCGCCAGTGCCGAGGCGCGCGCCGAGCGCCGTTATAAGCAGTTGATGGAAAAAGGAATCGGTGCTAATATCGCCGCCCTTTTGCTGGATATACGCGTACGCGACGAGAGAGATACTCAACGCAGCGCTTCTCCTCTGCAACAGGCGCATGGTGCAAGTCTGCTGGATACCACGGCGCTAAGCATCGATGAAGCAGTTCAGGACATCGAGCAGGCGTTTCAGAAAGTATTGACACGCTACCACGCGAAGTAGATCTGAAGACCAAGCCCCCTCTGACTCTCCGTCCGATGGGAACTTTAACCAACCCTCTGCGTAAGCAGATATTTATTCTTTTAGGTATATCCGATGAACTCAACCGCAACCGCAGCCGCTGTACAAGATCCCGATAGTTTTGCCGCAATGTTTGAAGAAAGTTTGACGCGCAAGGAAATGCGCGCCGGTGAATTGATCACCGCGCAAGTCGTGCGTGTTGACCACAACATGGTGGTAGTAAATGCCGGACTGAAGTCCGAAAGTTTGATTGCGATCGAGGAATTCCTCGACGCCCAAGGCGAATTGGAGGTCAAGGCGGGTGATTTTGTCACCGTCGCGATCGAAGCGCTGGAAAACGGCTATGGCGAGACCAAGCTGTCGCGTGAAAAGGCCAAGCGTCTGGCGGCATGGCACGATCTGGAACTGGCCATGGAAGAAGGCAGGATCGTGGAAGGTTTTGTCAGCGGCAAGGTCAAGGGCGGATTGACCGCGATGGTCAACGGCATCCGCGCATTCTTGCCCGGTTCGCTGGTGGACATTCGTCCGGTCAAGGACACCACGCCTTACGAAAACAAGACCATGGAACTCAAGGTCATCAAGCTGGATCGCAAGCGTAACAACGTGGTGGTTTCCACCGTGCGGTGCTGGAAGCCAGCGTGGGTGCGGATCGTGAAGCCATCATGGAAAACCTCAAGGAAGGCGCGATCGTCAAGGGCGTGGTCAAGAACATCACCGACTACGGCGCGTTCGTTGACCTGGGCGGCATCGACGGCTTGTTGCACATCACCGACCTGGCATGGCGTCGCGTGAAGCATCCTTCCGAAGTGTTGACCGTCGGCGACGAGATCGAAGCCAAGATATTGAAGTTCGACCAGGAGAAGAACCGCGTTTCGCTGGGCATCAAGCAAATGGGCGATGACCCCTGGAACGGTTTGGCTCGCCGCTACCCGCAAGGAACGCGCATGTTCGGCAAGGTGACCAATCTGACCGACTATGGTTCGTTCGTGGAAATCGAACAAGGCATCGAAGGTCTGGTACACGTTTCCGAAATGGATTGGACCAACAAGAATGTGCATCCTTCCAAGGTCGTCGCTTTGGGCGACGAAGTAGAAGTGATGGTTCTGGAAATAGACGAGGCGCGCCGCCGCATCTCTCTGGGCATGAAGCAATGCCAGTCCAACCCATGGGATGATTTCGCGATCAACCACAAGAAGGGCGACAAGGTTAAGGGTCAGATCAAGTCCATCACCGACTTCGGTGTGTTTATCGGTCTGGATGGCGGGATTGACGGTCTGGTGCATTTATCCGATTTGTCATGGAGCCAACCCGGTGAAGAAGCGGTACGCAGCTACAAGAAGGGCGACGAAGTGGAGGCCGTGGTATTGGCGATCGACGTGGAGCGCGAGCGCATTTCTCTCGGTATCAAGCAGATGGAAGGCGATCCATTCGGCGGTTTTGCTTCCAGCCATGAGAAGGGTGCTGTGGTCACCGGCAAAGTGAAGTCTCTGGATGCCAAGGGTGCGGTCATCGCTCTGGAAGGTGACGTTGAGGCGTATCTGAAGTCTTCCGAAGTGTCCGCTGATCGCGTGGAAGATATTCGTAACCACCTCAAGGAAGGCGATAGCGTTACCGCTGTCATCATCAACGTGGATCGCAAGAATCGCGGTATCAACCTGTCGATCAAGGCGCTGAATAAAACGGAAGAATCCGCCGCGATGCAAAAACTCTCCGCCGAAAGCAGTTCCAGTGCGGGCACCACTAATCTGGGCGCGTTGTTGAAGGCCAAGATGAGCGGCAACAAACCCGAAGCTTAAATCTGCGAGGTTCTTCCCATGACACGTTCCGATCTCATTGCCAAGCTTGCGGAATTGCATCCGCAACTGTTGGCCAAAGATGCCGAGCTAGCCGTTAAAGTGATACTGGATGCTTTGTCTGCCACGCTGTCGCGCGGTGGGCGCGTCGAAATTCGCGGTTTCGGCAGCTTTGGCCTGAATTACCGTCCGCCGCGTCAGGGGCGCAATCCCAAGACCGGCGACAAGGTGAAAGTGCCGGCCAAGTATGTGCCGCACTTCAAGGCAGGCAAGGAGCTCAGAGAGCGGGTCATCGAAAAGAAATCCTGAGCGCGGATTGACCCTCACCTCGGCTCCTCGCTTCGCTCTCCTCTCCTGAAAGAAGCTCTCCCTCAACCTAACTCTCCCCCGCTGAGATGCTCCCTCACTAACACTCTCCCGATGCCCTCTCCTCAATCCTCTCCCGCAAGCGGGCGAGGAGGCGATCGAGAAAGGCAATTCTTTAATTCCTGCCGCCATTTTATCGTCCATTCATGCTATCTTTACGGCAGTATGTTAGCGGATAAAAGCCATGCGTTATTTCAATTGGATTTTGCGTGTAGCGCTGTTCATCGCGCTGCTCGGATTTGCGGTCAAAAACGATCAGCCGGTCACGCTGCGCTATTTTTTTGGCTATGAGTGGCAGTCTTCCCTGGTGATCGTGCTGCTGATATTTTTTGCCGCCGGCGCGATTGTCGGCGTACTCGCCATGCTTGCCGATGTGTTGCAACAACGCCGCGAAATCGCGCGGCTGAAGCGCGATATCAGGGTCAGGAACAAACTCGCCGATACGGATGAAACGCAAAAAGTGCCTATCCAACCTTCCTGATAGCTTAATCAGTT
>JANONV010000289.1:0-4059 GCA_031421015.1 Gallionella sp.
CAGTTTGATCAGGGTGGTTAATCCCGCCGGCCGGAGAGACGTGCCATGAGACTGAAGATTGTGAAGATTGACGCACAGCGGGGAGCGACCCTGGTGATCGCTCTGGTCATGTTGATACTGCTTACGCTGTTTGCAGTGACCGCGCTGAATACCGGCACAACCAATCTTAAGATTGTAGGCAACATGCAGGCGCGCAGCGAGGCCATGGGGACGGCGCAGCAAACCATCGAAACCGTCCTGAGCACCCCGATATTCATCGTCAACCCCGCCAATGCCGTGATTAACCCCTGCGGGGCTGCCAACACCGTGTGTACCGACATCAATGGAGACGGCATATCGGATTACACGACACGGCTTACACCACAGCCTTCCTGTGTACTGGTGCGGCCGATCAAGGTTGTTGAGCTTAATCTTGCTAATACCGAGGACTTGGGCTGCTCTGCCGGTCAGGCACAGCAATTTGGCGTTGCCGGCGGTGTCACCGGGGACTCCCTTTGCGCCAACACCGTCTGGGAAATTACCGCGGAAACAACCGGCGTCAACAGTGGTGCCAAAGTCACCGTAACACAGGGTATTGGTGTGCGCGTCAGCATGGACGATACTGCCGGCACTTGTTCATAGCCGGAAAACCGCATGATTTTTGAAGAGGTTTGACATGAAAAAGCCTTGCCGAGCGGCATTGAGTCTTGCTCTTTCGATGGCTCTTGTGGCGACACCACCGTCGGTCACGGCTGAAGACATCGATTTGTTTGTCGGCTCCAATCCGGCGAGCGCTGCGACGCGCCCCAACGTGCTGATCATCATCGACAACAGCGCCAACTGGTCTTCCGCGAGTCAGCACTGGCCGGGTGGTATCAAGCAGGGCGAATCGGAGTTGCGTTCCCTGCGCACCGTCGTCGGGGAACTGACCGACAGAGTCAATGTCGGCCTGATGCTGTTCACCCCGGGTAGTGGCAGCAACAAAGATGGCGGCTATGTGCGTTTTGGCATCAACCAGATGACCGCAACCAACAAGGCCGCGCTGCAGGAATTGATCGGCACATCGACTTGCGTTGATGGCGCCAACAGCCTCAACGGCACGCCCAACTGTCTGCAAAATAATTTTAACTCATCCACGGAAAAAGTCGGTACAGCCAACACGGATTACAGCGCCGCGCTGTTCGAGGCGTTCAAATATTTTGGCGGCTACACCAGCCCGGCCAATGCCAACAACGATATCGCTGGCAGCCCGATCAGCGCCAGTCAATTTGGTCCCTTGCGCTATGCCGGCAACCCTGATGAAAAATCTGACCGGAATGCTTTCAATCCGACTTCACAGCGGACCACCTATAACCCGCCGATCAGCGCCGTCAACAGCTGTGCCAAGAACTATATTATTTTCATCGGCAATGGTTTCCCGAACCAGGACTCGCCCGCTTCGCTGCTCACCGGCGTAGGCGGCAATGCCACGCAATTGCCCATACAGCAGTACAGCACCACCAGCACGACCCAGACCGCGAATATCGGCAGCGCATGCGGCACCGGCAACAATACCGGGCAGCGGGTCACCAGCTGTAATGCGGCCATCCCGCAAAGCCTGAAGGATGCCAATCCGGCGGACAGTTACCTCTGCCTGAGCGCCACGGAGACTGTGGATGCGGCCACTTGCCCCGGCGCCAATAACCGCAAGTTCACAGTCCAGTCGTCCAGTCTTGTCATTGCTGTGACACCCACTGGCACTGCGGCCGTGCCTACCAGCTCGACGGCGCGCTTTGCCGACGAGTGGACCAAGTTCCTCTATACCACTGACGTCAGTTCCGCTCTGGGTAAACAAAATGTCGGGACCTATACCATAGACGTGTTCAAGGATGCCCCGGATGCGAACCAGACCGCGCTGTTGCAAAGCATGGCCAAGGTTGGCGGCGGACGCTATTTCCAGGCCACCAACGAGAACGCCATTCTCAATGCGCTGCGCGAAATTCTGGTCGAGATCCAGGCGGTGAACAGTGTGTTCGCATCCGCCAGCCTGCCGATTAACGCCACTAACCGGTCGCAGAACGAAAACCAGGTGTTCATCGGCATGTTCCGTCCCAACGCCGATGGCAGGCCAAACTGGTATGGCAATCTCAAGCGCTACCAGATTGCGCTGTTTGGCGGAGAGGCCAAGCTGGCCGACAAGGACGGCAAGGATGCGGTTGCCGCATCGACCGGATTCGTGCAGTCGTGCGCCAGCAGTTTCTGGACGACAGACAGCGGCACGTACTGGAATTTCTCGCCCGATGGCGCAGGGCTGTGTCTGACATCCAGCACCAGTCCTTTTTCCGATCTGCCAGATGGACCGATGGTGGAAAAAGGTGCCACTGCGGAGGTGCTGCGCAAGGGTAATGACCCGACCGTAACCACACCAACTTTCGCCGTTAACCGCACCATATATACCTGTACCAGCCCCACAACGTGCAGCAATCCCCTGGCCCTGTTCAATACGACCAATGTGAGCCAGGCGGCGGTTGGCGCGGCAACGACCGCCGAGCGGGACAAAATTGTCAACTTCGCGCGTGGCCAGGACGTCAATGACGAGAACACCAACGGCAATTTCACCGAAACCCGCCCGTCTTTGCACGGCGACGTGGCGCATTCACGGCCATTGCCGGTGAACTATGGCGCCCCGAACGGCGTAGTGGTTTATTACGGGGCCAATGACGGCAGCTTGCGCGCCATGTCCGGAGATAGCGGCAAGGAGCACTGGGCATTTATCGCGCCGGAGCATCATGGCAAGCTCAAGCGCCTGACTGACAACAGCCCCCTCATCAAGTACCCGGGCACGCCTGCAACGATCGTTCCGACGCCTACGCCCAAGGACTATTTCTTCGACGGCTCGGCCGGGTTGTTCCAGAATGCAGACAACTCCAAAGTCTGGATTTATCCGACCATGCGCCGTGGTGGACGCATGCTGTATGCGTTCGATGTCACCAATCCGCTGGTGCCCACGCTGAAGTGGCGGCAGGGCTGTCCGAATGCCGGTAATGATACCGATTGCACCACCGGGTTCAGCGGTATTGGCCAGACCTGGTCATTACCCAATATCGCCAAGATCCAGAGCTTCAACAGCGGCAGCGATCCGGTAATCATCACCGGTGGTGGTTATGATTCTTGTGAGGATAACGACATTTCCGCGCCCTCCTGCGGCAGTGCCAAGGGCAAAAAGGTGTATATCATCAATGCGGATACCGGTGCGTTGATCAGGAGTTTTGATACGGATCGCAGCGTGGCTTCGGACATCACGCTGATTGATCGCAATTTTGATGGCTTCGTCGATCACGGTTACGTTGCCGATGTCGGCGGTAATCTTTATCGGATCGATTTCGTCAACACGGCCACGTTGGTACCGCTGACATCCTCCGCAAGCTGGACAATCACCAAGATTGCGCGGACCAATGTGAGTGCGGCCGGGCGCAAGTTCCTGTTTGCGCCTGCCGCCCTGCCTGCCACGGATCGGGTGTATCTGACCATCGGATCCGGCGACCGCGAACGCCCGCTGGAAAGTAATTATCCGTTTGTCGAGAATATCCAAAACCGGTTTTACACGTTCATCGACACTTTCGCCACGACCGGACTTCCTGTGGATCTCGACGGCAGCAACATCACTGATTTAACCAGCAGCACCAGTTGTACGGCTGCGCTGGCTACCGGCGGCGCGCAGGGCTGGCGCATCGATCTCAACAGCGGGCGCGGTGAACAGACGGTGACTTCGTCGGTGATCTTCGGCGGATTGGTCTTTTTCAGCACGAACCGGCCGATTCCGGCCACAGCTGGCGTCTGTACGGGCAACCTGGGCGAGGCCCGCGGCTACGCGGTAAACCTGCTTAATGCATCTGGTGCGGTGGGAACGGAGGGATTGTGCGGAGGAGTGCGTTCCGGAATCTTCACTGGTGGTGGCCTGCCGCCTTCCCCGGTGACCGGGGTAGTGCCAATCGGCGGAAAACCGGTGTCGATCATGATTGGCGGCATCAGTCGTTCGGGAGGCGCCAGTTCGCCAATTGGATCGCAAAAGGTCAAACCGACAATTACCCAGAAACGCTC
>JANONV010000290.1:0-6509 GCA_031421015.1 Gallionella sp.
TTTCTTCCAAAGTCTTTTTTTGCCAGCAACGAAACTTCATTCCAGTCGCCTTGTATCATCGCTTCCTTCTTCTTTCGGCTCCATCCTTTGATTTGCATCTCGGCGGATAATGCTTCTTCGCGTGTTGCACATTCCTGCGACCAGACAAGGTTAACTGGCAACCTGCTGGTTGTGTAACCCGGATAAGCTCCGGCCTGATGTATGCCGATACGTTGCTCCAAGTTGTCAGTGTGGCCAGTATAGTACGAGCCATCTGCACAGCTAAGGATGTAAACCCAGAAGACCATGCTTTATTTTCCTTGCCCTTCGATACGGCGCTGTGCGCCTACTCAGGGCGAACGGTTCGAAAATGTATCAAAATAGAATCGCCACAACCACCTTTCGATCCTCCGCGACCAGTATATTGTAGGTGCGGCACGCTGCGGGCGTGTCCATGCACTCCAGAGCGATGCCCGCATCGGTCAGCGCGCGATACAGGCGCGGATGCGGAAAGCGTTGCCGTGCGCCGGTGCCGAGCAGCAACACCTCCGGTTTGAGGGCCAGAAAATAGGCGAAATGCGCTACACTCAACGCATCGAAGCTGGCGACTGCCCAGTCGCTGCGCACTTCCGCCGCCGACACCACGATGCTGCTGTCATGGCGTTCGCCGTTGACCATGACATGATCCGCGCCGTGGGCGGTGAACAGTTTTGTGTTGCCGGGATCGGCTAAATGTAACTTCAACGATGATCTCCATTTGCTGTGTGGGAGCGGCGCGGGTAAAATCGCGCTCTTTGCTGCTCAGTGCCGGATTTTATCATGTAGGGCGAAATTCATCGCGCCCTCCCGGATGAACCACCGCGCCCGCATAGGTGAACCGTGAAACCAATTTTAAAATCGACCAAGCTCTCCAACGTGTGCTACGACATTCGCGGGCCGGTGATGGAACGCGCCAAGCAGATGGAGGAAGAAGGCCAGCGCATCATCAAGCTGAACATCGGCAATCTCGCGCCGTTCGGCTTCGAGGCGCCGGAAGAGATCCAGCAGGACGTGATTCTCAATCTGCCCAGCGCTTCAGGATATTCCGATTCCAAGGGCTTGTTCGCGGCGCGCAAGGCGATCATGCATTACACCCAATCCAAGAACATCGCCGGTGTGGAGCTGGAAGATATTTACATCGGCAACGGCGCGTCGGAGCTCATCGTGATGTCCATGCAGGCATTGATCAACGATGGCGATGAAGTATTGATCCCCACGCCCGATTACCCGCTGTGGACCGCGGCGGTGACGCTGGCTGGCGGCAAGCCGCGCCATTACATCTGCGACGAGCAGAACGGGTGGATGCCGGATCTGGCCGACATGCGCGGCAAGATCACGCCGAAAACGCGCGCCATCGTCATCATCAACCCGAATAATCCAACCGGCGCGCTATATTCCGACGAATTGTTAAGTGTAGTGGTGCAGATCGCACGAGAGCATGAGTTGATCATTTTCGCCGACGAGATCTACGACAAGATGTTGTACGACGGCGCGAAGCACACCTCGATCGCCTCGCTGGCCGACGACGTGTTGTTCGTCACCATGAACGGGCTGTCGAAGAATTATCGCGCCTGCGGTTATCGCGCCGGCTGGATGGTGGTGTCGGGCGAGAAGAAGCAAGCGCAGGATTACATCAACGGCCTGACCATACTGGCTTCGATGCGCCTGTGTTCCAACGTGCCCGGCCAGTTCGCGATCCAGACCGCGCTCGGCGGCTATCAGAGCATCAACGATCTGGTCGCGCCGACCGGACGCTTGTGCAAGCAGCGCGATCTCGCCTACCAACTGCTCACCGAAATTCCCGGCGTGACCTGCGTCAAGCCGAAGGCAGCGCTGTATCTGTTCCCGCGTCTCGACCCCAAGATTTATCCGATCAAGGATGACCAGAAATTCATTTTGGAATTGCTGGAAACCGAGAAGGTGCTGGTGGTGCAGGGCACCGGTTTCAACTGGATACACCCCGATCATTTTCGCGTGGTGTTCCTGCCCAATGCGGATGATCTGGTAGAAGCGATAGGGCGAATTGCAAGGTTTTTGGAACATTACCGCAAGAAACATGGAACATAATGCAGTCGTTAGTCGTTAGTCGTTAGTTATTAGTTAAACCCGCGCAGCGGACAACAGCAACTAGCGACTAACGTCTAACGACTATCAACTAGGGTTTAATATGAAACCAATCAACGTAGGTCTGCTGGGTATAGGCACCGTAGGCGGAGGAACCTTCACCGTGTTGCAGCGCAACGCGGAAGAGATCGCCCGTCGCGCGGGACGCCCCATCCGTATTACCGTGGTGGCGGACAAAAATCTGGAGCTGGCGAAAAAAGTCACCCAGGGCGCCTGCCGTCTGACCGGCGATGCGTTCTCGGTGGTGAGCGATCCCGATGTGGACATCGTCGTCGAGCTGATCGGTGGTTGCGGCGTGGCGAAAGAGCTGGTGCTGAAGGCGATCGCGAACGGCAAGCATGTGGTCACGGCCAACAAGGCGTTGCTTGCGACGCACGGCAACGAGATCTTCGCGGCCGCGCAGAAAAAAGGCGTGATGGTCGCGTTCGAGGCGGCGGTGGCGGGCGGCATCCCGATCATCAAGGCGCTGCGCGAAGGCTTGACCGCGAACCGTATCCAGTGGATCGCCGGCATCATCAACGGCACCACCAATTTCATTCTGTCCGAGATGCGCGACAAGGGTCTGAGCTTCGACACCGTGTTGAAAGAAGCGCAGCGTCTGGGCTATGCCGAGGCCGACCCGACCTTCGATATCGAAGGCGTGGATGCGGCGCACAAGATCACTATTCTGTCCGCGCTGGCCTTTGGCATCCCGATGCAGTTCGACAAGGCGTATATCGAGGGTATCTCCAAACTGGATGCGACCGACATCCGCTACGCCGAACAGCTCGGTTATCGCATCAAGTTGTTGGGCATCACCAAGCACACGCCGGAAGGCGTGGAGCTGCGCGTGCATCCGACGCTGATCCCCGCCAAGCGGTTGATCGCCAATGTGGAAGGCGCGATGAACGCAGTGCTGGTGCAGGGCGACGCGGTCGGCGCGACGCTGTATTACGGCAAGGGCGCCGGTGCGGAGCCGACCGCCAGCGCGGTGATCGCCGATCTGGTGGATGTCACGCGCATGCACACCGCCGACCCGGAACATCGCGTGCCGCATCTGGCGTTCCAGCCGGATCAACTGGCCGATTTGCCGATACTCGCAATAGACGAGGTGACCACCAGCTACTACCTGCGCCTGCGCGTGCAGGACAAGCCGGGCGTGCTCGCCGACATCACGCGCATCCTGGCCGATGAACAGATTTCGATAGATGCGGTGATCCAGAAAGAACCCGGCGAAGGCGAAGACCATGCCGACCTGATCCTGCTCACCCATCAAACCCGCGAGAAGCGCATCAACGCGGCGATCAAGAAGATGGAAGCGCTGCCGGTGGTGGCGGGGAAAGTGACGCGTTTGCGGTTGGAAGAGTTGGGTTGATTCGCAACGCATTAAATAGCCCGTCATTCCCGCGCAGGCGGGAATGACGAATGATTAGGTAAGAGAAAATGAAGTACACCAGCACCCGTGGCGGAATGCCACCGAAATCCTTCACCGAAATCCTGCTTGGCGGTCTGGCCGATGACGGCGGCCTGGCGGTTCCCGATCACTATCCAAAGCTGAGCAAAGCCGACCTCGCGGCGATGCGCGGCATGAATTACCGCGAACTGGCTTTCGAGGTGATCAGCTGTTTCGCCACCGACATTCCAGCGAACGACCTGAAGGCCATCATCAACAAAACCTACACCGCAAAGATTTTCGGCAGCGATGCGATCACTCCCGTCAAAACGCTGGAACCCGGTTTGCATATCCTCGGTCTGTCTTACGGCCCGACGCTGGCGTTCAAGGACGTGGCGATGCAATTGCTCGGCAACCTGTTCGAATATGCGCTGGCCAAGGATCACGCCGAGCTGAACATCCTCGGCGGCACCTCCGGCGACACCGGCTCGGCGGCGGAATACGCGATGCGCGGCAAGCGCGGCATCCGCGTGTTCATGCTGTCGCCGCTGGGCAAGATGAGCCCGTTCCAGACCGCGCAGATGTTTTCGCTGCAAGACCAGAATATTTTCAACATCGCCGTCAGCGCGCCGTTCGACGCCTGTCAGGACATGGTCAAGGCGGTGTCCAACGATCTGGCCTTCAAGGAAAAATACCGGATCGGCACGGTCAATTCGATCAACTGGGCGCGCGTCGTCGCGCAAGCGGTTTACTATTTCCAGACCTATTTCGCGCTGACCAAAACCAATGATGAGCAGGTTTCTTTTGCCATTCCGTCCGGCAATTTCGGCAACGTGTGCGCCGGACACATCGCGCGCCAGATGGGTTTGCCGATCCGCAGACTGATCGTGGCGACCAACGAGAACGACGTGCTGGACGAGTTCTTCAAGACCGGCATATATCGTCCGCGCCCGGAAACCATGCATACCAGCAGCCCTTCGATGGACATCACCAAAGCCTCCAACTTCGAGCGTTTTGTCTATGATCTGGTCGGACGCGATCCGAAAATACTCAAGGGTTTGTGGCAGCAACTGGAAAAGGATGGCTATTTCGATTTGAGCAAAACGACATATTTCGCAAGAGTGAAAGAATTCGGCCTGGCTTCGGGTTCCAGCAACCACGCCAACCGTATCGCCACCATCCGCCGCGTGCATCAGCAATACGGTGTGGTGATCGACCCGCACACCGCCGACGGCATGAAGGCAGGATTGGAGAACCGCGAAACCGGCATCCCGCTGGTATGTCTGGAGACCGCGCTGCCCGCCAAGTTCGAGGAGACCATCCGCGAGGCGCTGGGACGCGATCCCGAACGCCCGGCAGGATTCGAGAACATCGAAAGCCTGCCGCAACGCTTTGACACTTTGCCGCCGGACATCGCGCAGCTCAAGGCGTTCATCGCGGCGCGAGTGCCGTAATTTGGAGTGCGGCAACACGCCGCCGCTTTTACCAAGTGCGACGTGTCGCACCAAACAAAGCGCAGTCATGCCTGCGCACTCCAAACATGAATAACCTCATTCTGCTGAATCTCTGTTTCATCGTTGGTATCATGCTGCGCCACTGGCGGTAGGTTATCGTGTCAATAAACTAATCACAGGAATTAAATATATGAAACATTCAACCATAACGATTGATGTTCAACTGGATAGCAATAATCATCCAGAGTCCATTGTATGGAACGCATCGGACTCAGAAGTTAAAGGTGCACAACAAGCAAAAGCCATGATGCTGGCGTTCTGGGATGGGAGCAAAAAATCCGCTTTACATATCGATCTGTGGACCAAGGAAATGATGGTGGATGAAATGGCTGATTTTTATTACCAGATGCTGGTCACCATGGCAGATACTTTCAGCCGCGCCACGGCACATAAAGAATTCGTGGAGCAGATGAAAAACTCCGCCAATGATTTTTATTTGAAGTTCGGTGAGCTGCGCAAAAAAGAAATGAGGGAGCAAAAGAATTCCTGATGATCACGGGGCAATTATTCGTCCAAACTGTGCCTATCAGAGTGTGATCAGGGATTTTTTCCTGGATTTGCGCATGCTTCATCAATCAGCTCTATCCAGTGCCGCACCGGCACGTCGGTGCCGCTTTGCAGATGGGTCAGGCAGCCAATATTTGCTGTAGCGATGGTGTGCGGTGCGCCGCTGTTCAGCGCATCGAGTTTGTTGCTGCGTAATTGCCGTGCCAATTCGGGTTGCAATATCGAGTAAGTGCCGGCCGAGCCGCAGCACAGGTGGGAATCAGCGACCGGAGTCAACTGAAAGCCCGCCGTGCCTAACAAGCGTTCGATCACGCCGACGATGTTCTGGCCGTGCTGCAAAGTACAGGGCGCATGGAACGCTATTTTTTCGGGTTGGACAAGTGCATTTTTTCCAGCCGCGATCAGCGTGGCCAGGTGTGCCTGTTCTGCCGCGATTATCTCGCTCAGGTCGCGCGTCAGTCCGGAAATTTGCGCGGCCTTGGCCGCATATTCTGGATCATGTTGGAGCAGATGGCCGTAGTCCTTGACCATCACGCCGCAGCCGCTGGCGGTGATGACGATGGCTTCGCAACCCTGTTGCAACAGCGGCCACCACGCATCAATGTTTCGCTTGATCGCAATCACGGCGGCGTCTTGTGCATTGAGGTGCTGGGCCAGGGCGCCGCAGCAACCCGTGTTGCCGGGGCGTAGCAGCTGTATGCCGAGGCGGTCGAGTACGCGCGCCGTCGCCGCATTGATGTTGGGCGACAGTGCAGGCTGCACGCAGCCATCGAGGATCAACATGCGGCGCGCGCGTACCGTGTTCGGCCAAGTGCTGGCGGTTTGTCTGGCGGGGATGAGTCGGCGCAATGACGGCGGCATGAGCGGTCTGACCAGTTGCCCGAGTTTGAGCAGCGTCCCGAACAGCAGCCGATTGGACAAGAACTTGCGCAGTCCCCAGCGTTGCGTGTTCGCCCACAGTCCGCGCGGGATCT
>JANONV010000291.1:0-5838 GCA_031421015.1 Gallionella sp.
AAGATCGCCTGCCCGGAAGAAATCGCCTATCGCAAGGGGTTCATAGACGCGGCGCAACTGGAAAAGCTTGCCGCACCATTGCTAAAGAGCGGCTATGGCGGCTATTTGATGCAGGTGCTTAAGGAACAGAATTTTGCGGGGTAGAGCGGGTTCCACCCGCCACGGCGGGTGTGCTCTGCATAGCCATCTGACTAAGTTGGCAAACTACGCCAACTAATTCCATTTCTAAATTAAAAGTGCTTTTTTGCAGGTTGCGTTTCACCTGCTGGATATAGCTGTATGGCTGAGCCGGACCCGCTACGCTGTAACATCTTAAAACCAACCCCTCCCGGCCTCCCCTTGTCAGGGGAGGAGCTAAGCTTCCCCCCTGATAAGGGGGGACCGAGGGGGGTTGGTTTACGAAGATTCATGTGTTATTTGGCACGACAAATTAACGTACTATTAAAATGGAAATGGAATAAGTCATTGGTTAACCCGCCCTACGATAATTTGCAGCGCTTTATCTGTTGCGCCACGACTACTCTTCACAAACCCGGCGCACTGCCGGCGCATTTCGTGCAATGCAATAGGGTTTTCCAACAGGCGTTGCATTTCCGCAATCAGTCCGGCAGCATCATGCACCTGTAACGCGGCTCCGGCATTGACCGCCAGGCGCGTCGCTTCGGCAAAATTATGGGTGTGCGGGCCCACCAGCACCGGCGTGCCGACCGCGCAGGCTTCGATCAAATTCTGTCCGCCGTAAGGCAGCAGGCTGCCGCCGATGAAGGCGAGATCGGCGGCGGCGTAGTAGGCGAACATTTCTCCCATGCTGTCGCCCAACACCACCTGGACTTCTGCCTCCACTGCGCGGTTTGCGCTCCTGCGCTGAAACGCGATGCCGCGCTGTTCGAGCAAGTTGGCGACTTCGGTGAAACGTTGCGGATGGCGCGGCACGATGACCAGCAGCAAGTCCGGGATAGGCAACTTTTTCAGCGCATCGAGCAGCAATGCTTCTTCCCCTGCACGGGTGCTGGCGGCGAGAAAAACCTTGCGCGCAACGCCGAACTGTACGCGCAGTTGCCTGCCCAGTTCCAGCATGGCGGGTGGCGGCTCGATGTCGAACTTGAGGTTGCCGGTCACGGAAACATTCAGCGCGCCGAGGTCGGTCAAGCGCGCGGCATCGTCGGCGGTTTGCGCCGCGACGGCGCTGAGTTTGTTCAACGCGTTACGGGTCAGACTCGCAAACCGCGCATAGCCCCGCGCTGATTTTTCCGACATGCGGGCATTCAGCAGCAGCAGCGGTATGCCGGTTTCGTGGCAGGCGTGTATCAGGTTGAACCAGATTTCCGTTTCCATCAGGATGCCGAGTTGCGGGCGGAAGCGGCGCAAAAATTTGTTCACCGCGAACGGATAGTCGTAGGGCAGATACACGCGCAGCACGCTGTCGCCATAAAGTTGCTCGCCGGCAGCGCGACCGGTGGGCGTGGTGTGGGTGAGCAGGATTTGATGATGGGGATAAGTCGCGCGCAGCCGGGTGACGAGGTTTTGCGTGGCGCGGGTCTCGCCCACCGAAACGGCGTGCAGCCAGATGACCGGCTTGTCGCTCGGGCGCACGGACGAAAGTTTTTCGTCGCGCGCGGAATAAAAACCGAAACGCTCGCCAACGTGGCGCAGATATTCCGGCTGCTTGCGCGCGCGCCAGATCAGGCGCACAAAAATATACGGCAGCAGCAGCCACAGCAAAAGCGTGTAGGGCAGTCGCGGGTTCAGCACGGCGCTACCTGTTGCAGTGCGGCGATCGCGGCGGCGGCATCCGGCGCGCTGCCAATGTTACCCGGATTGTTGCCGAGATTGATGACGTGCGCGCCTGCATACAAGCCAGTCAGCGCCGGATCGGTCGCGGTGTAAATGCCGATGGTGGGCACGTTCAGCGCCGCCGCGAGATGGTTGAGCCCGGTATCCACGCCGATCACGGCGTGCGCCGCACCGAGCAGGGAAGCGGCTGCACCGAGGTTCAGACGCGGCGGCGTGACGGCATCGGGTATGGCCGAGGCGATGCGCAAGCTGCGCAATTTTTCCGCTGCGCTCCCCCACGGCAAGACGCAACGGATATTTTTTCCATGCAGATAACGCCCCAGCGCGATCCAGTTTGCTTCCTCCCACAGCTTGTCGGCACGGCTGGTGGCGTGTAGCAGCACGATATATGTCCCATCCGGAAGCCAATCGGGGCGGGCGATCACGGGCGGTTGAATGCCAAAATCGGCGTGTCCATCCAGCGTGTAATCAAGCGCCTGTGCAACCAGTTGGCGATTGCGTTCAACGGCGTGTTGCCCGGTTGCAACGGAAAAAGTCCGCTGATAAAAACTTGCCGCAAGCGGTTCGCGCGCGCTGTGCCTGTCAAAGCCGCAACGCAGCCCGCGCGCGCCGCGCATCAGCAAAGCGCTCTTGAGCAAGCCTTGCGTATCTATCGCGATGTCGTAGTGCTGTGCCGATAACGCAGCGCGGAATGCCCCGATCTCGCAACAAGTTTTGCGCCAGGCGCCGGGATTCAACAGCTTGCCGCGCCAGCGGCGCAGCGCAACCGGAATGACGTTGCGCACCGCCGGGTGCAGTTCGGGCAGCGCGACAAAATTCTCTTCCACCAGCCAGTCGATTTGCGCATTCGGAAAATGACGCACGATGTCGCTGACCACCGGCAGGTTATGCAGCACATCGCCCAGCGACGATGTCTTGACCAGCAGGATGCGCGGGGCGTAAGGGTGCGTCATAAAAATGTGCAAAGTTGTCGGGAGTGACGAGGGTGCATCTTAATGGACAGGGGAGAACTTAGGAAGCGGTGAGTAGGATGGGTTGAGCAACGCGATACCCATCGCCAGGTAGTCGGGTGTGCTTTGATGGGTATCGCTCAGCCTGTCCTGAGTAAAACCGAAGGGCTCAACCCATCCTACGCCCTGCTCACCATCTGCTAAAATGCGCCACCTCGATTCCCGGTAGCTCGCATGACCCATTACGCCCCGATGATCTCGGCATTTGTCACACTGCTGCTGACCTTGATTCTGACATTGAGCAAGACCGGCATGATCCAGGATGTTCCGAACGAGCGTTCCCTGCATAGCGAGCCGATTCCGCGCCTCGGCGGCATCGCGTTGATGGCCGGGATCTTGTCCGGCTGGATGATGCTGATCCAATTCTGGCCATGGTGGATCGTGTTGCCCGCGTTGGGCTTGTTCGTGCTGTCATTGGTGGATGATATGCGCGACCTGCCGCCCAGGACGCGGCTGATCGGGCACTTCATTGCTGCGCTGTTGGTGCTGTGGGGTGCGGGAGTCGGTTGGCTGTGGCTGTTGCCGGTGTTGTTGTTCATCGTGTGGATGACCAATCTGTATAACTTCATGGACGGCTCGGATGGGCTGGCGGGCGGCATGACGTTTTTCGGTTTCAGTTTCTACGGGGTCGCCGGATTCATGAATGGCGATGACACCTTGGCGATGATGAGCTTTGCGGTGAGTTCGGCGGGGCTGGCTTTTCTGTTTTTCAATTCTCATCCGGCCAAAATTTTCATGGGCGATGCGGGTTCCATCCCGCTCGGTTTTCTCGCGGCGGCATTCGGCGTGTGGGGCTGGCAACAGGGTTATTGGCCGTTCTGGTTTCCGCTGCTGGTGTTCTCGCCATTTGTGGCCGATGCCAGCGTGACGTTGCTCGTTCGCGCGCGGCGCGGAGAAAAACTGGCGCAAGCCCATCGCAGCCACTATTACCAGCGGCTGGTGCAAATGGGCTGGGGACATCGCAACACCGCGCTGGTCGAATATGTGCTGATGTTTTTTGCCGGCATTTCCGCATTGTGGGGCATCGCTCTGGATGTTCAGGGTCAGGGCAATCTGCTGGCCTGGTGGGGCGCGATCTATCTGGGTCTGTCGATGTGGGTAGACCGGCGCTGGCGGCAGTACGAGGCTGCCACAAAAAACACTAAAGCAAACCGCGCAGAAAAAATCTGACTATGCTTAAATTTAAAGCGCGCACTATTCTGGCCGTGCTGCATGACGCGGTCGCCGCCGCATTGGCATGGAGCTTCGCGTATTTGCTGCGCTTCAACTTTGAACTGCCTGCCAACTTTGCCGCCGAGTTGTGGCAAACACTGATCTGGGTAGTCCCGCTGCAGGTCATCATTTTCTGGCGCTTCAATCTGTATCGCGGCATCTGGCGATACGCCAGCACCACCGATCTGCGCCGCATTTTTCTGGCGGTCATGCTGTCTGCGGCAGCCATCCCGCTGCTGTTCTGGATGTTGCAACTGGGCTTGGTGATCCCGCGCTCGGTGTTGGTCATCAACCCGCTGCTGCTCATTTTGCTAATGGGCGGCAGCCGGTTCGTCTACCGGCTGTGGAAGGAGCAGGGACTGTATGGCGGCATCAAGCTGTATGGCGAGCCGGTCTTGATACTGGGCGCGGGCGATGCGGCGGTGAGTCTGGCCAAGGACTTGAGCAAGAGCCGCGATTGGCGCCTGGTGGGTTTTCTCGACGACGATGCCGGCAAGCATGGGCGCACACAAAACGGAGTCCGTGTGCTGGGCTCCATAGACAGCCTGCCGGTATGGTCGCAACGCTTGGGCGTGCTGCAGGTGATCATCGCGATGCCGTCGAGTTCGCACCAGCAGCGCAAGCGCGCGATCCATCTGTGCAACCAGGCCAAGCTGAAAGCACTCACCGTTCCCTCTTTCGATGATTTGATGAGCGGCAAAGTGGCGGTTTCGCAGTTGCGCGCGATCGAGCTGGACGATTTGCTCGGGCGCGATCCGGTGGTGCTGGATGACGCCGGATTGCACGGGTTGCTGACCGGCCAGGCGGTGCTGGTCACCGGCGCGGGCGGCTCGATCGGTTCCGAACTGTGCCGCCAGATCGCGCGCTTTGCGCCTGCCCGGCTGGTGTTATTCGAGCAGAGTGAATTTGCGCTGTATACCATCGAGCAGGAGTTGAAGCAGTTTTTCCCGGCATTGAATTTTGTCTGTCTGGTGGGCGATGTGCGCGATGCGGATCGGGTCGGCGAAGTCATGCAACGGCATCAGCCGGGCGTGGTGTTCCATGCTGCCGCGTACAAACATGTGCCGATGATGGAACAGCACAATGCCTGGCAGGCGATACGCAACAATGTGCTGGGCACCTGGACGGTCGCGCGCGCGGCGCAGCAACATGGGGTCGGCAAATTCGTGATGATCTCCACCGACAAGGCGGTGAATCCCACCAACGTGATGGGCGCTTCCAAACGGCTGGCCGAGATGGTGTGCCAGGCGTTACAGCCCGCCCCCCCGAAAGAAGCCCCTCACCCCAACCCTCACCCGCTTGCGGGAGAGGGGGCAAACGTGAAAAGCAATCTTCAACCCTTGACACGTTTTGTAATGGTGCGCTTCGGCAATGTGCTGGGCAGCACCGGCAGCGTGATTCCGAAGTTCCATTCACAAATCGCCCAGGGCGGGCCGATCACCGTCACCCACCCCGACATCACCCGCTATTTCATGTCTATCCCCGAAGCGGCGCAACTGGTGTTGCAGGCGGGGCTGATGGGGCAGGGCGGCGAGATTTTCGTGCTCGACATGGGCGAACCGGTGAAGATTGTCGATCTGGCCAAAGACCTGATCCGCCTGTCCGGTTTCACCGAGGACGAGATCAAAATCGAATTCACCGGCCTGCGCCCCGGCGAGAAACTCTACGAGGAATTGCTGGCAGACAGCGAGCATAGCTTGCCCACGCCGCATCCCAAGCTGCGCATCGCACGAGCGCGGCAGGCCGATGCGGCATGGCTGGCGCAACTGCTGGAATGGGTGGCCGCAACGTCCATGGCGGACGATGCGGTGCGCGCGGCGCT
>JANONV010000292.1:0-2395 GCA_031421015.1 Gallionella sp.
TCGGATACACCTCGGATTCGACGTCCTGATGATTGAACAGCGCGCGGGTTTGCGCTGCCAGCTCCTCGATGGCCTCTTTACCTGTACCTGACACCGCCTGATAAGTCGCCACGTTGATGCGCGCGATACCCACTGCGTCATAGATAGGCTTGAGCGCCACCAGCATCTGGATAGTCGAGCAATTCGGGTTGGCGATGATGCCGCGATTCTTGTATTGCGCGATGGCGTGCGGATTGACCTCCGGCACCACCAGCGGAATATCTGCGTCGTAACGAAAGTGCGCGGTGTTGTCGATCACCACGCAACCGGCTGCGGCGGCGATCGGTGCATATTTTTCCGACACACTGCCGCCGGCTGAAAACAAGCCGATCTGTGCTTTGGAAAAATCAAAATCATCCACATCGATAACGGTGAGATCTTCCCCTTTGAAGTTCACCGTAGAACCTGCCGAGCGGCTGGAAGCCAGCGGATAAAGGTTGCGCACCGGGAATTTGCGCTGCTCCAGTATCGACAGCATCGCCTCTCCCACCGCACCGGTTGCGCCTAATATGCATACGTCGTATTGCTTGCTCATGATTCTTCTCTCACAAAATAACTTTTATAGTGCCGCGACCACCGCATCGCCCATCGCCGCCGTGCCGACCTTTTGCATGCCCGCTTCAGCGATGTCGGCGGTACGCAAGCCTTGCTGCAACGTTTTGCGTACCGCCGTCTCGATGCGCTGTGCGATGTCTACCCTTGCAAAGGTGTAACGCATCATCATCGCCACCGACAAAATCGTCGCCAGCGGGTTGGCGATGTTCTTACCCGCGATATCCGGCGCCGAACCGTGGCACGGCTCGTACAGGCCTTTGTTGTCAGCATCCAGCGACGCCGACGGCAACATGCCGATCGAGCCGGTCAGCATCGAAGCCTCATCCGACAAAATGTCACCGAAAATGTTGCCGGTGAGGATCACATCGAACTGCTTGGGCGCACGCACCAGTTGCATCGCCGCATTGTCCACATACATGTGCGACAACGCCACCGCCGGGTATTCCTTCGCCACTTCCGTCACGATTTCGCGCCACAACATGCTGGTATCCAGCACGTTGGCCTTGTCCACCGAGCACAGCTTCTTGCTGCGCTTCAGCGCAATCCGGAAACCGGCATGCGCCACACGGCGGATCTCCGATTCGCTATACAGCATAGTATCAAAACCCTGCCGCTCGCCGTTATCCAATGTACGTATCCCGCGCGGCTGGCCGAAATAAATATCGCCGGTCAATTCGCGCAAAATCATGATATCCAATCCCGACACCAACTCCGGCTTCAGGCTGGAAGCATTGACCAGCTCCGGATATACCATCGCCGGACGCAGGTTGGCGAACAGACCCAAACCCTTGCGGATGCGCAGCAGACCTTGCTCCGGACGCATAGCGCGCGGCAAAGTGTCATATTGATAGCCGCCCACCGCACCAAGCAATACCGCATCCGACGCCTGCGCCAGCTTCAATGTCGCATCCGGCAATGGATCGCCGGCTGCGTCATATCCTGCTCCGCCGATATGCGCGTACTCCAGTTCGATAGGCAAGCCGTCACGGCGTAATGCTTCCAATACTTTGGCTGCTTGCGCGACGATCTCCGGACCTATGCCATCGCCGGGCAAAACTGCGATTTTCATTCTGAATACCTTCACAATCATGAAATGCAAACCCCTCCCAGCCTCCCCAACCCCCCCACCCCCCTTGTCAGGGGGAGAAACAGGGGAGGAGCTAACTTTCCCCCTGACAAGGGGGCTGAGGGGGTTTGCCCTTCGCCTCTCAAAAATCAAAGCCACGGCTGCGCAACGCGATGCTTCACCTCATACGCCTTGATCTCGTCCACATGTTGCAAGGTCAAGCTGATGTCATCCAGGCCGTTCAGCAAACAATGCTTGCGGAAAATTTCCACTTCAAATTTGTACACCGCACCATCCGGCGCGCTGATGGTTTGCGGCTCCAGATCGACCGTCAACCTGAAGCCGACGTTGGCTTCCACCGCTTTGAACAACGCATCTATTTGTTGCGCAGCCAGACGTATCGGCAACAAGCCGTTCTTGAAACAGTTGTTGAAAAAGATGTCGGCAAAACTGGTTGCGATAATGGCGCGAAAACCATAATCTTCCAGCGCCCACGGCGCATGTTCGCGCGACGAACCGCAGCCGAAATTTTCGCGCGCCAGCAAAATCTGCGCGCCTTTATAGCGCGGCTGGTTTAACACAAAATCCGGATTCAGCGGGCGACCGCTGTTATCCCTGCCCGGTTCACCGTGGTCGAGATAGCGCCATTCGTCGAACAGATTCGGGCCAAAGCCGGAACGCTTGATCGACTTCAGGAACTGCTTGGGAATGATCGCGTCGGTATCCACGTTGGCT
>JANONV010000293.1:0-4725 GCA_031421015.1 Gallionella sp.
GAGCAGGCCGAAGGCGGCACCTTGTTTCTCGATGAAATCGGCGATATGCCGGCCGATCTGCAAACCCGTTTGCTGCGCGTGTTGTCGGACGGAAATTTTTACCGCGTCGGCGGACATCAGCCGATCAAGGCCAACGTGCGCATCATCACCGCCACCCATCAAAATCTCGATGAGCGGGTCAAACAGGGATTGTTCCGCGAAGACCTGTTCCATCGTCTGAACGTGATACGGATACGCCTGCCGCCGTTGCGCGAACGGCGAGAAGACATTCCGCTGCTGGCAAAATACTTTCTGCAAAAAAGCGCGCGTGAACTGTCCGTCGAGCAAAAACAATTCAGCGACGCCACACTGCAACATCTCAGCGCACAGGAATTTCCCGGCAACGTGCGGCAACTGGAAAATCTCTGTCACTGGCTGACCGTGATGACGCCTTCGCAACTGGTGGAGATTGCCGATCTGCCAGCGGAATGGCGCGGCGAACCGGCAGCGGGCGCGGCGGACGGCAGCGATTGGCAAGCCGTCCTGGCGCAGCAAACCACGCTTGCCTTGCAGCGCGGCGACGAGCGCATCATGGACACGCTTGCCACGCAATTCGAGCGTACCCTGATCGTGCAGGCCTTGCTGCATACCAATGGGCGGCGCATCGAGGCCGCCACGCTGCTTGGTGTCGGGCGCAACACTTTGACCCGCAAGATTCATGAGCTAGGGTTGGATAATCTGGAACCGTAGGGGCGTATGGCAATACGCCCTCCGTTGGCAATCGCCCTTCCCGGTATTCGCCCCAATCACGTCGATATGACGGATGGTGAACGGGCGTAAGGCCTTACGCCCCTACGCCAATTTCTTAAGCAACTTCTCGTGTATCCCACCGAAGCCGCCGTTGCTCATTACCAAAATGTGATCGCCGGGTCGTGCAGCGGCGGCGATCTTTTCGATCAGCGCAGCAAGATCGTCTTCAACAATCGCTTTGCTGCCGAGCGGAGCCAGCGCGCCGCGCGCATCCCAGCCGAGGTTGCCGGCGTAGCAGAACACCAGGTCGGCGTCTTTCAAGCTGCCCGGTAGCGCGTCTTTCATCACGCCCAGTTTCATGGTGTTGGAGCGCGGTTCGAGCACCGCCAGGATGCGCGCCTTGCCGGCCTTGCGGCGCAAACCGCCGACGGTGGTTGCGATGGCGGTGGGGTGGTGGGCGAAGTCGTCGTACACGGTAATGCCGTTCACCACGCCGCGCAGTTCCATGCGCCGTTTCACATTTTTGAATTCGCTTAACGCCGCCAGGCCATGTGCAGCGGGTACGCCGGCATGGCGCGCGGCGGCGAGTGCGGCGAGCGCGTTCTGGCGATTGTGTTCGCCGAGCAGATCCCAATGCAGTGTGCCTTGCGCTTCACCATTCAAGGTTACCAGATTGTCGTCATCGATTTGCCAGCCTCCCCCCCCGGGCCCCGTGATGGCTCCCTCTCCCGCAGGCGGGAGAAGGTTGGGGTGAGGGAGCGGGCGAGGGGAGCCAAATTCCTCCACCGGCGTCCAGCAACCGCGCTGCAACACGCGATCCAGCGCGGCCTCGCGGCCATTACTGACGATCAAACCATTGCCGGGAATGGTGCGCACCAGATAATGAAACTGCGTTTCTATCGCGGCGAGATCAGGGAATATATCGGCGTGGTCGAATTCAAGATTATTCAGGATCGCAGTGCGCGGATGGTAATGAACGAACTTGGAGCGCTTGTCGAAAAAAGCCGTGTCGTATTCGTCCGCCTCGATGACGAAAAAAGGAGAAATCCCCCCCCCTGACAAGGGGGGGCGAGGGGGGGGTAGCCGCGCCGAAATGCCGAAATTCTGCGGCACCCCGCCGATCAAAAAACCCGGGTTCAGTCCGGCATGTTCCAGTATCCACGCCAGCATCGCGCTGGTGGTGGTCTTCCCGTGCGTGCCTGCCACCGCCAACACCCACTTGTCATGCAGGATGGTCTGCGCCAGCCATTGTGGTCCGGAGATATAAGGCAGGCCGCGATTGAGTATCTCTTCCATCAGCGGGTTGCCGCGCGACACCACGTTACCGATGACGAACACATCCGGCTTGAGGTCGAGCTGCTCAACGCCGAAACCTTCGATCAGCGCTATGCCCTGCGCTTCCAGTTGCGTGCTCATCGGCGGATAGACGCTGGCGTCGCAGCCCGTCACACGATGCCCGGCCTGCTTGGCCAGCGCGGCGACGCCGCCCATGAAGGTGCCGCAAATGCCGAGTATGTGGATGTGCATTTTTGTCCTGCTTCGTTGACCAAGCCCTCATCCGCCCTGTCGGACACCTTCTCCCGCCAGCGGGAGAAGGAAAGATGCGAGGGAAAATTTAAGTACGAAAAATTAAATATACCTGCGCCCGTCAGGCGCAGCGCAGCATATTTGCATCATGCGGTTAACGAATGCCGAGCAACTCCACATCGAACACCAGCGTGGCATTCGGCGGGATCGCCCCGCCCGCGCCGCGTGCGCCATAGCCAAGATGCGCCGGAATGATCAGGGTGCGTTGTCCGCCGACTTTCATGCCCTCGACGCCTTGATCCCAACCTTTGATCACACGGCCCGCGCCGAGCGGAAACCCGAAAGGATCCCCGCGATCACGCGAACTGTCGAATTTTTCGCCGTGATGGTTGGGCGCGGTTGCGTCATACAACCAGCCGGTGTAATGCACAAATACTTCATGTCCCGCTGTTGCCTGCGCGCCGTCGCCCAGTTTTACATCGGTCTTGATCAGTTCAGTCATGTTGCTTGCTTCCTTTTGTGTTGCGGCCTGTTGAGTGCAGGCCGTGGTTGAAAAAATACCGGCAGAAAACAGCAATGCCAGTGGGAAAAACAGGGTGCGTTTCATTATTTACGTGTCCGATCAAATTTGCGGTTCATTTTAGCTGTTTTGGTTACAGCGCGTTTCATCATTCACCTTGCCGAATAATCTAATAGTTTGTAACCGGCGCCAACCACCGTTCCGCTTCGTCCAGACTCCAGCCCTTGCGCTGTGCATAGTTTTGCACCTGATCTTTGTCTATTTTGGCGGTGGCGAAGTATTGCGACTGCGGGTGTGAGAAATAAAATCCGCTCACCGCCGCGGTGGGCAACATGGCATAGCTGTCGGTAAGGGTGATACCCGCGTTCAGCGGCGCTTGCAACAGTTCGAACAGCGGGCCTTTTTCAGTGTGTTCCGGGCAAGCCGGGTAACCGGGGGCGGGGCGGATGCCGCGATATGTTTCGTCTATCAGCGCGTCATTGCTCAGTTGTTCGTCCGCCGCATAGCCCCAGAATTCACGGCGCACACGAGCGTGGAGTAATTCGGCAAAGGCTTCGGCGAGGCGGTCAGCAAGCGCTTTAAGTAAGATGCTGTTGTAGTCATCATAGTGCTTCTCGAACTCGGCCACGCGCGCGTCGATGCCAACGCCTGCCGTGACCGCGAACGCGCCGATGTAGTCGGCCACGCCACTGTCCTTGGGCGCGACAAAATCCGCCAGGCACAGATTGGGTTTATCCAAGGGCTTGACCATTTGCTGGCGCAGGTTGTGCCAGGTCATCGCAACCTTGCCGCGCGATTCATCGGTGTAGATTTCGATGTCGTCATTATTGATCGTATTGGCTGGGAACAAGCCGAAAACCGCATTCGCGCCCAGCCATTTTTCGGCGATGATTTGTTTAAGCATGGCTTGCGCATCCTTGAACAAATCGCGCGCGGTCGCGCCGACCACTGCATCGCTGAGTATCTTGGGGTAGCGTCCGGCCAGTTCCCAGGTCTGGAAGAACGGCGTCCAGTCTATGTATTCGGCGATTTTGTCGAGCGGGTAATTTTCGAACTTATGGACGCCCATCAGATAGGGCTTGGGGGGGGTGTAAGGCTCAAACCCAACCCCAACCACAACCCCTCCCGGCCTCCCCAACCCCCCACCCCCCTTGTCAGGGGGAGAAACAGGGGAGGAGTTGGTAGCCTCCCCCCTGATAAGGGGGGACTGAGGGGGGTTGCTTTTGCGCCAATTCGTTTTCAACCCATGCTCGCGCGCCTGCGCCAGCGTATAACGCGCGCCCTGACCCTTTTTGCCGGCATGTTGTTCGCGCGTTTTCACGTAGTCGCTCTTGATCCCCGCCACGTAGCCGTCGCGCAGCGTGGTGCTGAGCAGGCTGTTGCACACGCCCACTGCGCGTGAAGCATCGGTGACATAAATCACCGCGCCGTCGGGATAGTGGGGCTCGATTTTGACCGCGGTATGCACCCGCGAAGTGGTCGCACCGCCGATCAGCAACGGAATTTTGAAGCCCTGCCGCTGCATTTCTTTGGCGACATGCGCCATTTCTTCCAGCGAGGGGGTGATCAGTCCGGACAAGCCAATGATGTCGGCGTTGTGCTCGCGCGCGGTGTCGAGGATTTGCTGGCACGGCACCATCACGCCCATGTTGACCACTTCAAAATTGTTGCATTGCAGGACTACCGTGACGATGTTTTTGCCGATGTCATGCACGTCGCCCTTGACCGTGGCAATGACGATTTTTCCTTTGGCGCTGGTGTTACCGGAGCGTAATTTTTCGGCTTCGATATAAGGCACCAAGTGCGCTACCGCCTGCTTCATCACCCGCGCAGATTTCACCACCTGCGGCAAAAACATCTTGCCCGCGCCGAACAAATCGCCTACCACGTTCATGCCGACCATCAGCGGACCTTCGATCACCTCGACCGGTAGCTTGGCTTGCAGGCGC
>JANONV010000294.1:0-4206 GCA_031421015.1 Gallionella sp.
GATGATCGCGCATATGGGCGGCAAGCTGGCGCTGGAAGCGATGGCGGAACTGATTGATACCGGACTGGATGCGGAGGAGGTCGAGGCGATCCGGCAAACCTTGCTCAATACGCACGGTGTGCGCAGCTTGCACGAACTGCGTACGCGCAAGATGGCGGATAACGCGCTGGTGGATGCGCACATCATCGTCGATCCGAAGATAAGTGTTTCGGAAGGGCATTACATTGCCGAGTCGGCGCGCCATGCCGTGCTCAAGCATCATCATGTGCTGGACGTGATGGTGCATATTGATCCGGAAGATGATATACAAGCCAAGCCGAACGCGCATTTGCCCAGCCGCCCCGGCCTGCTGGCGCACCTGGCCGAGCGGCTGGGCGATGCAAACCTGGCGGATAATCGCGTGGTGTTTCACTATCTGGATGGCAAGGTGGACGCCGAGATCTATCTGGCCGCGGCTACCCGGCAGCAGGCAGGCGCGTTGCAGGCGCGTTGCGACGACCTGGTGCGCGACGATGAAATATTTCGTGCCATACATATCCATCATCACGCACAGATTTAGTGCGCGTTGACCACCGCGCGCCCTTTTTTGGTGCAAATGTTTTGTGCGCCGGACGGCGGGCTTGTGGCACAATGGCGGCTGGGTATGCGGATAGGGTAAGCACGCTTTCTGCCTATTAGGAATGTCGGGTTTTGCTTAGCTGTTTAATTTAATTTAATTTTGATGCTTGGGGGAGAGAGTTATGTCGATGTCGGCGAATGATGTGTTGAAGATGATTAAAGACCGCGACGTCAAGTTCGTGGATTTCCGATTTACCGATACCCGCGGCAAGGAGCAGCACGTGGGTGTGCCCGCCAAGTATGTGGGCATGGAAAAGTTTGAAGAAGGCCATGCGTTCGATGGTTCTTCCATTGCCGGCTGGAAAGGCATTCAAGCGTCGGACATGTTGTTGATGCCGGATCCCACCACCGCTTTTCTCGATCCGTTCATGGACGAAAACACCCTGGTGATTACCTGTGACGTGGTGGAACCTACCGACGGCAAGGGCTACGACCGCGATCCGCGCTCCATCGCCAAGCGTGCCGAGGCATATCTGAAATCCACCGGCATCGGCGACACCGCTTACTTCGGTCCGGAACCCGAATTTTTTATTTTTGATTCGGTCAATTGGCACGTCGATATGTCGGGCTGTTCCGTCAAAATAAATTCCGAAGAAGCGGCCTGGTCTTCCGCAGAAAAGTTTGATGGCGGCAATACCGGCCACCGACCACCGGTCAAAGGTGGCTATTTCCCGGTACCGCCGGTCGATAGCCTGAACGACATCCGTGCCGCGATGTGTTTGGCTTTGGAAGAAATCGGCATCGAAGTCGAGGTGCATCACCACGAAGTGGCGACCGCCGGTCAATGCGAAATCGGCACCAAGTTCAACACGCTGGTGCGCCGCGCCGACCAGACCCAGGTTTTGAAATATGTGGTGCACAACGTCGCGCATCAGTATGGCAAGACCGCGACCTTCATGCCCAAGCCTATTGTGGGCGACAACGGTTCCGGGATGCACGTGCATCAATCCCTTTGGAAGGGCGGCAAGAATTTGTTTGCCGGCAATGGCTATGCGGGGCTGTCCGAACTGGCGCTGTACTACATCGGCGGCATCATCAAGCACGCCAAGGCGCTGAACGCGATTACCAATCCCGGCACCAACTCTTACAAGCGCCTGGTTCCGCATTATGAAGCGCCGACCAAGCTGGCTTACTCGGCGAAGAACCGTTCTGCTTCGATCCGGATTCCACATGTGCCCAACGAAAAGGCCCGGCGTATCGAAACGCGTTTCCCGGATCCGACCGCGAATCCTTACTTGTGCTTTACAGCCTTGATGATGGCCGGTCTGGACGGCATTCAAAACAAGATACACCCCGGTGATCCCGCTGACAAAAATCTATACGACTTGCCACCGGAAGAAGATGCAAAGATCCCAACGGTGTGTTCCTCTTTGGAGCAAGCACTGGAATGTCTGGACAAAGACCGCGAATTCCTGACTCGCGGAGGGGTGTTCTCCAACGACTTTCTCGACGCCTACATCGCACTGAAAATGGACGAAGTGACCCGTTTGCGCATGACCACGCACCCGGTCGAGTTCGATATGTATTACAGCATCTAAGCGCCGAGCATAACGCAGTACAACAAAACGGGGCTTCGCGCCCCGTTTTGTTTTGAACGGCAATTGTTTGTCTGAGTATTGTTTGTCTGTGTCTGGCGCTTGCCCTATACTTGCCGCGCTGCTTCGAGGAATACGAACATGAAACGATACTTGTTTGCCCTGTTGTGCGTCTGCCCGACGCTGGCGCAAGCCGAAATCTACAAGGCTGTTGACGCGGACGGGCACGTCACTTACTCCAGCACGCCGATCAAGGGCGGCAAAAAGATCATTCTGGTGCCGTTGCCCACCATGATGCCGCCCGGCAAAGCGCGTTCTCCCGCAGATTTCCCCAGGGTGGACGGTCAAACACAAAAAGGCCGCGACAATACCCGCTATATGATTTTGCAAAACGAGCTGACTAGCGAGGAGAAATTGCTCGAACAAGCCAAACAAAGGCTGGCGGAGGCCGAAGCCAATCCGGAGGTCTTCAAGGGTCAGGATGGCAAGACTTACCGTAACGTCGAGAAATATGAAACGAAGATCAAACCGCTTGCCGACGAGGTGGATCTGCACCAGAAAAATATACAAGCGCTCAAGACCGAATTATCAAAGTTGAAATAATCATGCCATGCCTGGCATGTTTTCTGCTTTGTAGCCTATATGCCTGACTTTCCCTATCTCACGCTGGAGTATCTGGCGACGGCTGTCATCCTGCTGGATGACGAGTCGCGCATCGCCTATCTCAATCCGGCCGCAGAAAATCTGTTCGATGTGAGCGCCAAAAATATGATGGGACACCCGGTGCAACAAGCGTTCACGCATACCGAACAATTGGCCGGCGCCATGCAACAAGCGGTACACAACAACGCCTGCTATATCGAGCACAACTTGACGCTGGGCACCTACGCGCATGGAAAATTGCAGTTGCGTTGCGCGGCGACCCCGCTGCTATCGGACAAACCATTTTTGCTGCTGGAATTCCACGCGATAGACAGGCCGCTGAAACTGGCGCGTGAAGAGCAAATGCTTGATCAGACCCAGGCCAACCGGCTACTGCTGCGCAATCTCGCGCATGAAATAAAAAATCCGCTGGGCGGCATACGCGGTGCAGCGCAATTGCTCGAACAGGAATTGGATAAGCCGGCTTTGCGCGAATACACCCAGGTCATCGTGCAAGAGGCCGATCGGCTGCGCGCGCTGCTGGAAAAACTGCTCGTTCCGCAAAGTGTTTCGCAGCACAGCGCGCTCAACATCCACGAAGTGCTGGAGCGGGTTCGGAGTGTGGTGCTGGCGGAGATACCGGAGGGCTTGGCGATTAAACGAGACTATGATATCAGCCTGCCCGCGCTGATTGGCGATAAAGAGCAGTTGATACAAGTCATGCTCAATATCGTGCGCAACGCTACGCAGGCGATGCAGGGGAGCGGGTTGATCGTTTTGCGCACCCGCATCGCGCGCCAGGTGACACTGATCAAGCGTCGCTATCTGTTGGCGGTGATGGTGCAGATTATTGACAACGGCCCCGGCATCCCGCCGGAATTGCAGGACAAGATATTTTATCCTTTGGTGTCCGGGCGTGCCGATGGCCACGGGCTGGGGCTGACTCTGGCGCAGGATTTCGTCAGCCAGCATCACGGTACGATAGAATTTGACAGCGAGCCCGGGCGCACTTGTTTTACCGTGATGCTTCCCCTCCCCTAACTTTGAGCTAACAGTGGGCATCTTTAGAAATTTGATTTTTCGGGATGAAGCGCAAGGAGCCGCGCAGCGAATGACGAGGCATATCGCAAAGATAGACGAGGATTGAGCGAGCACGCGACGCAGCGATTCGCCCGAAAAACGAATTTATAGAGGTGGCCATGAAACCTGTTTGGATTATTGATGACGACCGCTCGATACGCTGGGTATTGGAAAAGTCGCTGACGCGCGAAAACATCGAGTTTAAAAGCTTTGCCACAGCGGTCGATGCGCTGCGCGCGCTGAGCAATGACTTGCCGCAGGTCGTCGTCAGCGATATTCGTATGCCCGGCAGCTCCGGGCTGGATTTTTTGCAGGTGTTGCATCAGCGTCA
>JANONV010000295.1:0-1702 GCA_031421015.1 Gallionella sp.
GTCGAATTCGCGTGACGTGCTGTTCACATCAAGCCCTTTAGCCCAGCAGAGAATTTTGTCGCCCCCCCGTTGGCCGGATGACGAACAGAACCTGCAATTGGAATACCCATCTCGCGCAACAGCCCTTCTGACTTCTTCCCAACGGCGATAATCTTGGCAGCCGGAAATGTCTCTATCAGTATCCGTAAAGCGGGCTCACCCAGCCCGATCTCATCCGGCGTCGGGGTTCTGTTTGACCACAAATTATCCGGACGATAAGGATGTAGCTGCATTGCATTCCAGAGGATGGTGCGTTCTTCAATACCAAGACTATAGAGCGTCTTCCATACGATGGTGGCCGATGGCTCGGAGAACGGCAAACGTCTTGTCGAAAGCCGTCCAGTCAAAGCGGGAATACGCGGTATGCGCCCCTCGCCCAGCAAACGTTCGCTGGTGAAAGCGATCCCACTGTAACGACACCCTTGATATCCGGGCGCTTCTCCAGCCAGGATGAACTCCGGATCACAGTCCAAATGGCGGGCTAGCCGATTCAATTTTTCTGCAGGGTCATTGCCCTCAGCATCATGCGGGCAACGATCCCGCCAGGGATTGAAAAGCCCGTTCAAGCCAGATGGCAGTGTTTCGACGAGGCTACGTGCAAGTGAAAGTTTCGACATGATGTCATTCGTATTATTTGATTATGGGTCATTGTTTCACGCGTTCTCTTCAAACTCCAGCACGAACTCGCCTTCTCCACCCTGCCCCAGCGCTTTGACCAGGTAAGGCATCACCTCCTGCAACACGCCATGCAACAGCCACGGCGGGTTGAGGATGAACATCCCGCTGCCGTGCATACCGAAACCATCTTCGCTTGGAGCCTGCACACTGAGTGCGACATGCAGCCAACTTTTCACCGGCAATTTCTTGAGTTGTTCGGGCAGTTGCTGTGCCTCGGCGCGCTGCAACTGCGGATACCACACCGCATACACTCCGCTGGCAAAGCGTTTCAGCCCATCGCGCAACGCCGACACCACGCGCTGATAATCCTGTTTGTCTTCATACGGCGGATCGATCAACACCAGCGCGCGGCGCGGCGGCGGTGGCAACAAGGCTTTCAGCGCAGCGAATCCATCGGCAGTCTGCATCAGCACCTGGCTGCCATGTCCGGCAAAATTCTGCTGCAAAATCTCGCTGTCGGTCGGGTGCAACTCGAACAGCCGCATCCGGTCTTGCTCGCGCAACAACTCCAGCGCGACCAACGGCGAACCGGGATAGAGCTTCAACTGTCCATCGGGATTGATGCGCTTCACCAGCGCCACATAGTCCGCCAGCGGTGCGGGCAGATCGTCGCGCTCCCACAACCGCGCGATGCCGCTTTGATACTCCGCGTTCTGCGTGGCATAGCCGCTATCCAGCGCATAGCAACCTGCTCCGGCATGGGTATCAATGTACCAGAACGGCTTATCCTTCTGCGCCAGATATCGCAGCAACTGCACCTCGATGAAGTGCTTCAGCACATCGGCATGATTGCCGGCATGAAAGGCGTGGCGGTAACTCAGCATGGGTTTGAATTAGGGGTTGCGCAGGACGCGATTGTGCCATGCCCGCCCGAATGAAGCTGACTCCTTTAATTCCTATGGTAGGTGGACGATAATTAAGGGAAGTTTCGTAGGGTGGATAAAGGCACATCGTGCCGTATCCACCGTTCCACATGGTGGATACG
>JANONV010000296.1:0-1869 GCA_031421015.1 Gallionella sp.
CAGCACATTGACAAACGATGTGCCGTCCTTCAGCCACAGGCCGGAGCGGAATTCCTGGGCAACGATGCCGGAGATGGCCTGGGAGCGCAGGCGCTGGGCAAACTGCTCCGCGGGGGGCGCGACGAATTCGCCCACGGCAAATGTCATTACGCCGAAGGCCAGTCCGACGGATGCCAGCACCCCCGCCATGCGCGCCGCCGAGACGCCGGAAGAGCGCATCACCGTGTACTCTGAACTTGCAACCAGCTGCGCCAGCGCAAACAGTGTGCCGATCAGCGCCGCAATCGGAAACAGTTCATAGACGTGATTCGGCGCCGACAACAGCACATGCAACAGGATGTGCCGCAACTGGTAGTTCCCGCGCCCCAGATCTTTCATCTGCTCGACGAGATCGAAGAAGGCAAACAGCAGCAGCAGCGCAACGAATACCACCGCGGTCGCCAGAACGACTTCGCGCGCAATATAGAGTCGCAGCGTCCTCACCGGATCAGGCGCCAGAAGGAAACCAGTGCCAGGCGCCGGTAGAACAGGCCGAACAGCAGCAACAGCATCACGGCATGCACGCCCCACATGCCGGCCATCAGGTCCACTCTGGATTGCGTAATCGAAGCCTGCATGATCGACAGCATATTGCTGTAGATCACGTACACCAGTATGGCCAGGATAATGTTCATCGACCGCCCTGCCCGCGGATTGACAAAGGACAGCGGAATTGCCAGCAGGCTGAGCAGCAGCGCACTGGTGGGCAATCCGACACGCCATGACAGTTCGCCAAGATTGCGCGGGCTCGGATCGCTCAGCAGCTCCCAGGTGGAAAGTGTTTTCGTGGTCGGCGCGCGTATCGCCGTTTCCGCAGTCTCGATGCGCATGGCATACCGCCCGAATTCGAAAATCTTGTATTCGGGGGAACCCGGCTCACCCTCATAGCGCCGGCCGTTCTGCAACACCAGAAAACGGTCGCCATTGGGCGCGGTTTCCTGAAATCCGCTCTGCGCAACCATCACACCCAGCTTGCCGTGCTGCGTCGAGCTGACAAACACATTGGCCACCAGATTCGATGCGCCGGCGACCTCTTCAACCAGATAAACGCGGTCGGCGCGCCGCGACTCGTGGAATACCCCCGGCATCACCTGGGTCACGTCATCGCGGCTGTCCATCTGACGGCGGAATTCCTCGGACTTCTCGACAGCCCATGGCGCCAGCAACAGCGACAGCAGCGCAATGGTCACAATCAACGGCCAGGCAAACATCAGCACCGGGCGAATCCAGCGCGTCAGGCCGACACCGCTGGCAAACCACACGATCATCTCGGAATCGCGATAGCTGCGGGTGAGCGTCATCAGTACGGCGATAAACAGCGTCACCGACAGCAGTATCGGCAGGTAGCTGACCAGTGTAAACCCGAGCAGCGCGACAACACCGGTGGAAGTGATCAAACCGCTGGCGGCCTGCCCCAGCAAACGCACCAGTTGGGTGGTAATCGATATGCCGAGCAGCACCAGGAATGTTGCGACTGCCGCCGTGGTGAGTTCGCGCAGCAGTGAAGATCGGAAAATCATGCCGGCGTTTTGCTTTTTGGGGGGAACCCGCAGATAATCAAGGCTCGATGCAGGAGCAGGTCTTTCATTGGCGATTTCATCGGCATTCACCGACGATCATGACACAAGGATCCGCCCGCAGCGAATTCCGGTCATGGCACTGACAAAACCAATTTGCGCATAGGAGTTGACGCGTGGAATTTAGCATAAAACCCCTCGTTCCGGGACGTGCCGCCAGCGGCTGCACCGTGGTTGGAGTGTATGCGGATCGCAAGCTCAGCGACGCCGCTGCTGCATTGGACCGCAATACCAAGGGTTACCTGCGGCGCGT
>JANONV010000297.1:0-4271 GCA_031421015.1 Gallionella sp.
ATTTGGCCGTTTCGCGCAGTTCGTCAGACGCTGCGGGAAGAACGGATACTTTCACTTGAGTGCGGCGCGCGCTCTGGCCATGGCTTCTGCTGCGGGAATCAACTGAAGGGCACCTCTAAAAATCCACATTTTAGTTCCGGCTAACCTTCAGCTTAGCCGGAACTAAAATTTTTTCCGCGCCTTGCATTTGGGCGAAATCTGAATTTTTAGAGTGCCCTGAACCGTTCCCGCTTCGATTTCGGCGATGCGGCGATCTGTTTCAGCAGCCCACGCCTCTTCGATCTCGCTGTCTTCATCTAGGCTGGCGATCAGATGTTCTGCAAGTTTGGCTGGTTCAGCGACCGTTAATTTGAGCGCTTCGGCCTCAAGTGTTTCGAATTGTGTTTGCATTTTAAAACTCCTCAGCGGGAAGTTATGGCGACCACTTCAAACATTCCCTAAAATATCCGCAACAACTTTCAGCAGGTTAACGAAGCAGTCCTAGCGCATCCGGTTGACCGCCTCTTCCACCCGCTCCACCGCGATGATCTCCATACCCGGAATCTTTTGCCTGGGCGCGTTGGCTTTGGGAATGATCGCCTGGGTGAAACCCAGCTTGGCGGCTTCGCGCAATCTCTCCTGACCGCGCTGCACCGGGCGCACTTCGCCGGCAAGGCCTACTTCGCCGAACACCACCAGCTTCTCCGGCAGCGGCTTGTTGCGCAAGCTGGACACCATCGCGAGGATCACTGCGAGGTCGGCGCCCGGCTCGGTGATCTTCACCCCGCCCACCGCGTTGATGAATACATCCTGATCGAAACAGGCGATGCCCGCATGGCGATGCAACACCGCGAGCAGCATCGCCAGACGATTCTGTTCCAGGCCCAGCGACAACCGACGCACGATGGGCGAGTGCGCTTCGTCGAGCAGCGCCTGAATCTCCACCAGTAGCGGACGGGTTCCTTCCTGCGTCACCATCACGCACGAACCGGCGACCTGCTGGCCATGCTGCGACAGGAACAGCGCGGACGGATTGCTCACTTCGCGCAAGCCCTTCTCGGTCATGGCGAACACGCCGAGTTCATTCACCGCGCCGAAGCGGTTTTTGAACGCACGGATCAAACGAAAGCTCGAATGAGTGTCGCCCTCGAAATACAACACCGTGTCCACGATGTGTTCCAGCACACGCGGCCCGGCCAGTGCGCCTTCTTTGGTGACATGGCCGACCAGGATGATGGTGATGTTGTTGGCCTTGGCGATGCGCGTGAGCTGCGCGGCGCACTCGCGCACTTGCGCCACCGAGCCGGGCGCGGAGGTCAATTGCTCCGAATAAACCGTTTGGATGGAATCGATCACCACGATGTCAGGCTTGTCCTGCGCAATGGCGGCCTGAATTCTCTCTAACTGGATCTCCGGTAACAGGCGCAGGCTGCGCGCATCCAGCGACAAGCGTTTGGCGCGCAGCGCGATTTGCTGCGCCGATTCTTCGCCGCTGACATACAGGGTGTTTTGCTGTTTGGACAGATGCGCCAGCACTTGCAGCAGCAGCGTGGATTTGCCGATACCCGGATCGCCGCCGATCAGCACTACCGCGCCTTGCACCAGCCCGCCGCCGAGCACGCGGTCGAATTCTGCTATGCCGGTCGGCGTGCGCGGCACTTCGGCGGCTTCCACCTCGGAGAGCATCTGCACCTTGCCGCCCGCCGCCAGCGCGCTGAAACGGTTTTTACTACCGGGTGCGGCAGTCTCGTCCACCGATTCGATCAGCGTGTTCCATTCCATGCAATGCGGACACTGCCCCTGCCACTTCGGCGTCTGCCCGCCGCATTCGGTGCATACATAAATCGTTTTTGCTTTTGCCATGCCTGCCTTTATTGAAATAACGTAGGATGGGTTGAGCGTAGCGATACCCATCAATCAACCACCATCAACCTATCTCTCCAAAACCACCTTCCGCAGAATCTGCGACCCCCGACCAATCATCCGGCAATATCCCTTGCTTCACATAGCGATGAAAAGAAGAATATGGCCAATCCCGAACTACCGTCACCAATCCGTGTTTGACCGGATTGAAGTGAATGTAATCAACATGCCTTTGGTAATCCAACTCGTCGCGTATCGTGTGCTCCCAATACCGCCGCTGCCAGACTCCCCGTTCTCCCTTCTCTTGACGGCTAAGGGAGCATCGTTCACCCGCAGGCACACTGCGCGAAAAAGTTGTTTTGATTAACCGCCAGCGTAATGCATAGTCCGCGTCGCCGACCGGCAGCGTCCGGCATGAAGATGATCTGGCAACACCACCATCGCCTCGATGACAAAAGGATGCCTCACTTGGACAGCACGATGGGCGTGACGCAACGACTCGATATATTCCACCAGCAATCCTCGCGGGCGTTCCGCCAAATTGACGGTAAAGAAATAAGTTGCGCCGGCGATGTGGTTCCGGCGATTGTTGGTCATTAGATGTATTGATGGGTATCGCTACGCTCCACCCATCCTACCGCGCTAACGCGCTGCCGCACTGTACATACGCAGCACGCGCATCCGCGTCGCCTGAACATGGCCGGTATGTATTGCCCGCAAATGCATGGGCATACCTGTTCATTGCGATCGCAGCAATATTTACTGCTGGGATGCCGACCAGTTATAGCCGCGCACTTTGCCTTGCTGGTCAAACTTGACCTGAAGAATTTTCACTTTGGCAGTGCTCATGTCAGCCATTTCGCCTTCGGCGAAGTAATATGCCCACTCGTCGAAGCGCTCGCCATCGGTGGCCAAGCTGACCCCAATGCTGGTGGGCTCGCCCAGCCAGGAGCGCACCTGGCTTTGTGTGGTGACACCCTGCTCAATCTTGGCTGCGAATACACCCACATCGAAATCCCGGCCCATCTTGACAGAGCTGCATGCGCCGAGCAAAAAGATAGCAAGTAAAATTGCAGCAATACGTGAAAATTTAATCATGGCGTCTCCCGTTAAATAGTTTGCAAGTGTCAATATTGAGGCCAACTTTGGAAGATTACAAGGTCAGTCCAAGCGGTCTGGTTCGATATATTTTCGGAATGCGCTGAAACCCGAAAGCCCCACCCTTTCCACACGCACTCGCGTAAAATCGCAGCCGCACTATAACGCTGACCTCAGCAAATAACCATATCTCTTTAAGCCCGGATAATTCCTACCCCCGCCGTGACCGCCGAAGTCGAACGTTTTTTTTCCGAACAAAGCCCGCTTGCCGCTGAAGTCGCGTCGTTCCGTCCGCGCGCGCAGCAGCGCGAGATGGCGTTGGCGGTGGCTGAGGCGATACGCGACAACGCGATCCTGGTGGTTGAGGCCGGAACTGGCACCGGTAAGACTTTCGCCTATCTGGTTCCCGCGCTGCTCGCGGGCGGCAAGGTAATCATCTCCACCGGCACGAAGAACCTGCAAGACCAGTTGTTCCAGAAAGATCTGCCTATGGTGCGCGATGCGCTGAAGGCGCCGGTGTCGGTGGCGTTGCTCAAGGGACGCGCGAATTATGTATGCCACTATCATCTGGAGCGTGCGCAATCGGATGGAATGTTCAAGACACGCGAAGACATCAAGCATCTGGGCAAGATCAAAAGTTACGCCAAGGTCAGCAACTCCGGCGACAAGAGCGGGTTGGCCGACGTGCCGGAGAATGCGCCGATCTGGATGCAGGTGACTTCGACGCGCGACAATTGTCTGGGCCAGGAATGCCCCAACCACAAGGAATGTTTCGTGCTCAAGGCGCGCTCCGATGCGATGAAGGCGGACATCGTGGTGGTGAACCATCATCTTTTTTTCGCCGATGTGATGCTGCGCGACGAGGGCGTGGCGGAATTGCTGCCCGCCTGCAACACGGTGATTTTCGACGAAGCGCATCAACTGCCGGAAACCGCCAGCCTGTTCTTCGGCGAGAGTCTGTCTACCACGCAGTTGCTCGATCTGGCGCGCGACACGCGCATCGAAGCGGCGGCTGGAGCAAAGGATTTTGCGCCGCTGCCCAAAGCCACCGATGAGCTGGACAAGGCCGCGCGCGATTTGCGGTTGGTATTCAAAAAGGAAGGAAGGCTGCCCGCCATTGCAACAGAAAGTTTCGAGGAATGGCCGGGCGCACTGAAAACGCTCAGCGAGAAACTTGCACAATTGAATGGCCTGCTGGAGAAGCAAGCGGAGCGCAGTGAAGGGCTGGAGAATTGTTGGCAGCGGGGGCAGGCGTTGGCGCAGCAACTAAAATTCTGGGCAAGCGAAGTTCCCCCTCCTCCCCCTCCCCCAACCCCTCCCCCGGGGGGAGA
>JANONV010000298.1:0-6599 GCA_031421015.1 Gallionella sp.
GCGCGTGAGCAGGGTCTCAGTTACAGCGTATTCATGAACGGTCTGAAGAAAGCGTCGATCCAGGTCGATCGCAAGGTATTGTCGGATATCGCCGTGTTCGACAAGGCAGCGTTCGCGCAGTTCGTGGCGCAGGCTAAAGCCCGCCTCGGCATGTAGGTTGAATCGTTGAAATAAAAAGGAGGCGATTCGCCTCCTTTTTTGTTTAACCCAACCCCTCCCCAGCCCTCCCCTTGTCAGGGGAGGGAACAGGCTTCCCCCCTGACAAGGGGGGATTGAGGGGGGTTTTGAGTGTGGCTTGATAATCCCATGCAAGAACTCCAACAAATTCTCGATCAGGCTCTCAAGCAGTTCGCCGCGATCGTCGACGAAGCCGAATTAGAGCAGGTCAAAGCGCGCTACATAGGTAAAGACGGCAGTCTGACCGGCTTGCTCAAAGGCCTGGGCAAGCTGTCTGCGGAACAACGTCCCGCTGCCGGCGCGCGCATCAATCAAGTCAAGCAGGGTATCGAGGCCGCCTTGCAGCAACGGCGCGATGCGCTCCAGCAAAACAAACTGGCGCAAAAGCTGGCGGCGGAATCGCTGGACGTGAGCTTGCCCGGACGCGGCATGGGCACAGGGGGGTTGCACCCGGTCACGCGCACGCTGGAACGCATCGAGCAGTTGTTCCATTCGCTCGGCTTCGCCAGCGCATCCGGGCCGGAGATCGAGCGCGATTTTTACAATTTCACCGCGCTGAACATTCCGGAAAATCATCCGGCGCGTGCGATGCACGATACTTTTTATATTGATCATCAGCACGTGTTGCGCACCCACACCTCGCCGGTGCAGGTGCGCTATATGGAAGCGCATCAGCCTCCGCTGAAAATCATCTCGTCGGGGCGCGTCTATCGTGTCGATTCCGATGCCACCCATTCGCCGATGTTCCATCAGGTCGAAGGTCTGTGGGTCGATGAGGAGATCAGTTTTGCCAATCTCAAAGGTGTGGTGCAGGACTTTTTGCAGCGCTTTTTCGAGCGCGATGATCTGCAAGTGCGTTTTCGCCCATCGTTCTTTCCGTTTACCGAACCATCCGCTGAAATGGATATGAGCTGGAACGGCGGCTGGCTGGAGATCGGCGGCTGCGGCATGGTGCATCCCAATGTGCTGAAGCACGTCAATATCGACAGCGAAAAATATCTCGGGTTTGCTTTTGGTCTGGGTGTGGAACGCATGGCGATGCTGCGCTACGGCGTGAACGATTTGCGCCTGTTCTATGAGAGCGACTTGCGCTTTCTCAAGCAATTCAACTGAGCATATAGCCATGAAATTTTCCGAGAATTGGCTACGAACCTGGGTCGATCCTGACATGACCAGCGATGAGTTGGCGCACACGCTGACCATGGCCGGGTTGGAAGTCGAGGCGCTCGAACCCGTCGCGCCCGCATTCAATAACGTGGTGGTCGCCGAAGTGCTGGAAGTGGTTAAACATCCTGATGCGGATCGCCTCAACGTATGCAAAGTGAATGTTGGCGAAGCACAGCCATTGACCATCGTGTGCGGTGCGGCGAATGTCGCGGTCGGCGTTAAAGTGCCGTGCGCGCGCATCGGCGCGGTGCTGCCCGGCGACTTTGCGATCAAGCAAGCCAAGGTGCGCAACGTCGAGTCGTTTGGCATGTTGTGTTCGGAGAAAGAGCTGGGCTTGGCTGAAGAAAGCGATGGCCTGTGGCTGTTGTCCAATGATGCGCCGGTGGGAAAGACGCTGCGCGAATATCTGGAGCTGGATGACAAATTATTTACGCTCAAGCTGACGCCGAACCGCAGCGATTGTTCCGGCATGGCCGGTGTGGCGCGCGAGGTCGCGGCACTGACCGGCTGTGCACTCAAGTCAATCGACATACAAGCACAGCCAGTCACTTTATCCGGGCAATTACCGGTCAAGGTGATTGATGCACTTGGTTGCCCCTTGTATTGCGGACGTCTGGTGCGCGGCGTGAATGCCGCGGTAATTACGCCGATCTGGATGATGCGCCGGCTGGAACGCGGCGGCTTGCGCAGTATCAGCGCGGTGGTGGACATCACCAACTATGTGATGCTGGAAATGGGTCAGCCGATGCATGCCTTCGATGCGGCGAAACTGTCCGGCGGCATTGCAGTGCGCAAGGCGCGCAAGGGTGAGTCGCTGACTTTGCTTAACGAGCAGACGGTGGCGCTGGACGAGGAGATTCTGGTCATCGCCGATGACGCGCGGGTATTGGCGATGGCGGGCATCATGGGCGGGCAGGGCAGCGGCGTGGAAACGACCACACACGATGTGTTTCTGGAGAGCGCATTTTTCCATCCCGATGCGATCGCCGGAAAAGCGCGCCGTTTCGGCCTGGCGACTGACTCTTCGTTCCGCTTCGAACGCGGCGTGGATTTCGCGACGACCCGTCAGGCATTGGAGCGCGCCACACAATTGCTGCTGGAAATTTGCGGCGGCAAAGCCGGTGCAATCAGCGAAGCTCGCGGTCGGATGCCCAAGCGCGAAGCAATCGCGTTGCGCCGTTCGCGCGTGGCGAGAGTATTGGGCATAGCATTGGATAACAGCCAAATTGCGGATTTGTTCACTCGATTGCAATTCGAGTTCACCACCCCCCCCCACCCTAACCCTCCCCCGCAAGCGGGAGAGGGGACAAACGTGAAAGGCGATGTTGATTTCTGCGTGACTCCGCCGAGCTTCCGTTTCGACCTGTCCATCGAGGCCGATCTGATCGAGGAGCTGGCGCGTCTGTATGGCTACGACAACATTCCAGCACAAGCGCCGCAAGCTGTCATGACCATGCTGCCTTACAGCGAGCTGCAACGACCGTTGGCGCGCATCCTTCAAACACTGGTGGCGCTGGACTATCAGGAGATAATCAGCTACGCCTTTGTGGAAGAACAAACCGAGCGCGAGCTGTGCGGCAACGATGATCCGGTCGCACTGCAAAACCCGATCGCCAGCAATCTGGCGGTGATGCGCAGCAGCCTGATCGGCGGCTTGGTGGAAGCGTTGCGCTACAATCTGAATCGCAAACAGGCAAGGGTGCGTCTGTTCGAGGTTGGCGCATGTTTTGCCCGAGTAAACGGGCATGGCAGCGAATATATGCAAAGCCAGCGTTTGTCTGGCATTGCCTGCGGCTCAAGCTTGCCTGAACAATGGGGGTCGCCCGCCAAGCCCACAGATTTCTACGATATGAAAGCCGATGTGGTAGCCTTGTTCGCACCGCAGCAGTTGCGCTTCATATCTGCAACCCATCCTGCTTTGCACCCGGGGCGCTCGGCACAGATATATTGCGCTGAACAGATGGTCGGCTGGATCGGCGAGCTGCATCCGCAGTGGCAGCAAAAATACGATATCTCTCAAGGATGCGTGTGGTTCGAAGTCGATCTGGGCGTGCTGACACAGGCGAAAGTACCGCTGATGAGCGAGATCACCAAGTTCCTGCCGGTGCGCCGCGATTTGGCAGTCGTGGTGGACGAATCAGTTGCGGTGCAGACTTTGCTGGATGCCATGCAACGCGCGTCCGCACCTTGCGTGGTAGAAATTGGGCTGTTCGACCTATACCGTGGCAAAGGCATGGAGCAAGGTAAAAAAAGCCTTGCATTCCGTGTGTTATTGCAAGATACTCAAAAGACGCTGACTGATTCTGAAATTGAAACCAGCATCGCGTTGTTGGTGGAAGCTATAAAAAAACACGGTGGGCAGTTACGCATGTAAGGGGAAAATATGACAACAACATTAACCAAAGCCGAACTGGCTGATCTGCTGTTCGCAAAAGTGGGGCTCAATAAACGCGAAGCCAAGGATATGGCGGAGGCTTTTTTTGAGCAGATTCGTGCGCAACTGGAACAGGGTGAGAGCGTTAAGCTGTCCGGTTTCGGAAACTTTCAACTGCGCGACAAACCGCAGCGTCCCGGGCGCAATCCCAAGACCGGCGAAGAAATCCCGATCACCGCGCGCCGCGTGGTGACTTTCCATCCCAGCCAGAAACTGAAAACCATGGTGGAAAAGTCCTATCATGGAAAACCACAGGCCTAATTCCGAACTACCGACCATCCCTGCCAAGCGCTATTTCACCATCGGTGAGGTCAGCGAATTGTGCGGGGTCAAGGCGCATGTGCTGCGCTACTGGGAGCAGGAATTCACCCAGCTCAAACCGGTCAAGCGCAGCGGCAATCGCCGTTACTACCAGCACCACGAAGTGATGCTGATCCGGCGCATCCGCGAGCTGCTGTACGAGCAGGGTTTTACCATCAGCGGCGCGCGCAATCGCCTGGGCAATTCCGCAGAGACGGAAATCAGCGCTGGCGCGCCTGCGGCAGCATTGGATGTTCCCGCGCTGCGTCACGAAATCAAACAGATCATCAATTTGCTCGGCATGTAATTCCATTTTCATATCAATAGTGCAATACCGCAGGGGCGCGATTCATCGCGCCCTTGTTCTGTACGTAAAATAGATTAGGGCGCGATGGCCTTGCATAGCCATTCCACTAACCCATCAACAAACGATGGGTAAGTGGCTGGTTAAATCGCGCCCCTACGGTATAATTCTTCGGCTATGCAGATTCTACGCGGACTTTATTCCTCTCATGCCCAACCTGTCGCCTTGACCATCGGTAATTTCGACGGGGTGCATCTGGGCCATCAGGCGTTGCTGAACGAGTTGCGTGCCGAGGCGCGAACGCGCGGTTTGCAAACGGCGGCGGTGATCTTCGAGCCGCATCCGCGCGAGTTTTTCACGCCGCAGCAAGCGCCGGCGCGGCTGACCAGTTTGCGCGAGAAGCTCGAGCTGTTTGCCGCGCTGGGCATAGATCGTGTGCATGTGTGCCGCTTCAATGAACGTTTCGCGCAAATGAGCGCGGCGAATTTCATCAATGCGCTGCATGAAAAACTGTTGGCTAAATTCGTGTTGATCGGCGATGACTTCCGTTTCGGCAGCGGGCGCGGCGGCGATTTTGCGCTGATGGAAAAAATCGGTGCGCAGCTCGGTTTTTCGGTGCGTTCGGTACGCAGCGTGATGCATGGCGGGGTGCGGATTTCCAGCACGGCGGTGCGCGCGGCTTTGGCAGCGGGGCAGATGCGCGCCGCGCAGCGTTATCTGGGACGGCATTACAGCATCAGCGGGCGCGTGGTGCATGGCGACGGGTTGGGCAGGAGAATAGGTTACCCCACGGCGAACATCCAGTTGAAGCACAACCGCCCGCCGCTGTACGGCATCTTCGTGGTGCGGGTACATGCCGAAGGTCTGGGCGTGCTGCAAGGCGTGGCCAGCCTGGGCGTGCGCCCGACGGTGAGACATGATGACAAGCCGGTGCTGGAAGTGCATCTGTTTGAATTCGCGCAACAGATTTACGGCAAACATTTACGCGTGGAGTTTTTGCACAAGCTGCGCGACGAAGAAAAATTTCCCGATGTGGATGCGCTGACCAGGCAAATAGCGCTGGATGTGACTAATGCAAAGCAATGGTTTGAACAACATGACTGATTACCATGTTCGTCATTCCGGCGAAGGCCGGAATGACGGAGGCTAAGGTTTTTACTGCAATAGATTTTGTTTTGGAATGAAGATGACCGATTATAAAAATACCCTGAATCTACCCGACACACCGTTCCCGATGCGCGGCGATTTGGCTCGTCGCGAGCCGCAAATGGTGGCGCGCTGGCAGGTGCAGCAACGCTATCAAAAGATTCGCGCAGCCAAGCGGGGCAAGCCTAAATTCATCCTGCACGACGGCCCGCCTTATGCGAACGGCGACATACATATCGGCCACGCGGTGAACAAGATCCTCAAGGACATCATCGTCAAAAGCAAGACCTTGAGCGGTTTTGACGCGCCCTATGTGCCGGGTTGGGATTGCCACGGTTTGCCGATCGAGTTGCAGGTGGAGAAAAAACACGGCAAGGCGATTCCGCCCGCGCAGTTCCGCGCGTTGTGCCGCGAATATGCCGCCGAGCAAATCGAACGGCAGAAGAAGGATTTCATCCGTCTCGGCGTGCTGGGCGATTGGGATCATCCTTATCTGACCATGGATTTCAAGACCGAAGCCGACATTATTCGCGCTTTGGGAAAAATTCATGAGCATGGCTATTTGTATCAGGGCTACAAGCCGGTCAACTGGTGTCTGGATTGCCAATCGGCGCTGGCCGAAGCGGAAGTGGAATACGAGGACAAGATTTCACCCGCGATCGACGTGGGCTTCGAGGTGAAGGACAAGCGCGCGTTGGCTAAAGCGTTCGGCGTGTCGCTGCCGGGCGATGCAAAGGTGTATGCGGTGATCTGGACGACCACGCCGTGGACCTTGCCCGCGAATCAGGCGGTCTGCGTACATCCTGATCTGCAATATGACCTGATCAAAACACCCAAGGGTTATTTGATACTCGCCTTCGATCTCGCTGCGCCATGCCTGGCACGCTATCAGTTGGGAGGAAGCAATGACCGGGGCGACGGCATTGCGGCCACCTGCAAGGGTGCGGCGCTGGAAGGATTGTTGCTGCAACACCCGTTCTACGAGCGCGGCGTGCAAATTATCTGCGGCGACCATGTCACGCTGGAAGCCGGTACCGGCCTGGTGCATACCGCACCGGCGCATGGTCTGGA
>JANONV010000299.1:0-4200 GCA_031421015.1 Gallionella sp.
AACACATACATCTGCAACGCATACTTTCTGCCCGGCACGTTTTACCATCGATCCTGAATGCCATGTAGAATGCGCCGTCAGTTCATCAATATTTTGTAGCGGGGGAAATTTGCAGGTGCTTTTCTTAATGCGTACATGGCAAGTCATTCTGCTACTAGCCTGTTTTATTTCTGTCGCAGCCCACTCGGCGCCCGCCAATCCGGATGGTCGGTCACAGGTTGTATTCGCCGCAGCCAAGGTATCGGTAGTACAGATTCGTACCCTGCTCAAGGGCAGCCAATCGCAAAATTCCATCGGTTCAGGTTTTTATGTCAGTGATGACGGGCTGGTCTTCACTAATTACCACGTCGTTTCCAGCCATGCGCTGGAGCCCGATATCTACGAGATGGAATACGTTGCCGGCAATGGCGAGCGTGGCGGACTCACTCTGCTGGCAATTGATGTGCTGCACGACCTGGCGCTGTTGCAGCGCAAGGGCAGCCATCTGCCGTACCTGCGCTTCCAGGCTGCCCCGGTTGCGCGGGGCGAAAAACTGTTTTCGCTGGGCAACCCGAATGACCTGGGTATGGTCATCGTGGAGGGAGTGAATAACGGCTTGCAGGAACACTCCTTCTACGACACTTTGCATTTTACCGGGGCGATCAATCCCGGCATGAGCGGCGGGCCAGTGGTCAGCAAATCGGGCGAGCTGGTCGGCGTCAATGCGGCGACGATGGGCGAATCGAGAGGTTTTCTGGTGCCCGCGCAATATGCCCGTGAGTTGCTTGCGCGCTGGCGCGCAACGCCCGTGGCAGCAGCGGAGTTTCAACCCGAGATCACACGCCAGATGAAGCGGCATTCGACAGCGCTTGTTGAACGTTTGACGCGCAAGCCCTTGCCGGTGCAGATGGATGAGGGTTACGCCGTGCCGGATGCGGCGGATCCTTACATTCGCTGCTGGGCGAGTAAATCTGACAAAGAAAAGTTATTCTTCAGCGCGAGGTTTTACAACTGCTCCGGGCGCTCCAATTTGTATATCGGACAGGGTATCAATATGGGTAGCGTAGCCTACGAGAGCATGCTGTATCGGAACGACACACTCGACCCATTCCGGTTCGGGCGGTTATTGCAAAAAGCATACGGCGGTCAAGAAAGTTTTAACGCCGACATCAAGCATTTCAGCAAATTTGCCTGCACCGATTCCGTAGTCGATTTAAACGGCATGCCCGCCAAGGCAGCGCTCTGTTTGCGGGCCTACCGCAAGTATGCGGGCTTGTATGATATCGATCTCAGAGTGGTCAGCCTGCGTAAAAGCAAACATGCACTGGTAACCAAGCTCAATCTGAACGGGGTCAGCTATGAAGATGGCATGCGCATGGTGCGGCACTACATGGGGGCGCTCAAATGGAACGATTAGCCTGGGTCGAGATACTGGACCGGCATGGCGACGTGTCTTCCCGGCATCCGGTGTATGCATGGCCGTTGAGGGTGGGGCGTGCTTACACCAACGACATCGTGCTGGACGACCCGTATGTTGCCGCCAACCATCTGGAAATTAATCATGTGGATGAAGGTCGCTATCAACTGAAGATAGTGAGCAGCATCAACGCCATGATGCTCGACAGCTTGCACGGCAAGCAGGCCGATGCGACCGTCTCGGCGAGCCAGGTGGCACGCATCGGGCATACGCAGTTGCGTATCCGTCCGATTGATTATGCCGTTTCCGCGGAAAAGTCGCTGCCAAGCTACGATTGGTTGCGGGGCTGGCCGGCGCTGTTCGTCGGGGTTACGGTTTTGCTGCTGACGCACCTGCTTACGCTGTGGCTGAATTACGACCGCGCCGATGGTTACAACATTCTGCTGCTCCCGGTTGTCGGCGCTATTACATTGTTGTTGATTTGGGTCGGTTTCTGGGCGCTGATCGGACGGGTTCTATCGGGGCGCGCCAACTTTATTGCCCATACCGTTAACGCTTCTTTGGGCGTTGCACTGCTTATTTTTTTGGGGGTCTTGTTGAACGGTTATGTGGATTTTGCGTTCAATTCCAACCTGATGACCAACGTATTACCCGAGGTTACGGAACCGCTGATTATCGGCACGTTACTCTACCGGCATATCGGCCTGGTCAGCCGGATGAGCCGCCGCAAGCTGGGAATGATTGTGGTAGCGTTGATGGCAAGCTTGATTGGTTTTAGCTATGTTACCGAAAAAGGGACCGCCGACGACAAGCTAACCGATATGTCATTTTCTCGCACCATAGGCCCGCCTTTTATATTGCTGGTGCATGGAAAATCCACTGAGGCGTTTATTGCCGGCGCCAGCAGATTGAAGGCGAAAGTGGATGAATAGAGCGGAACAGGGCAGGCAAGCCCGGATGGAATGAAATGGAATCCGGGGAAGCCGGAAATGCCCCCGAAAATGCAAGGATTATTTTGGTTAATAGCAACATAAATTTGAAAGAAAGCTGTGAGCGACATCATCAAACAAACCGGAAAAGATAAAACCGCGCGCAATCCGATCAAGATCGTGCCGTTGCAACAACGCCTGCGCAAACCGGAATGGATACGCGTGAAATCAGGCGGCGGGCAAGGCTATCACGACGTGAAGCGCATCTTGCGCGAGCACAATCTGCACACGGTATGCGAGGAGGCTTCCTGCCCGAACATCGGCGAGTGCTTCGGCAAGGGCACCGCGACCTTCATGATCCTCGGCGACTTGTGCACGCGCCGCTGCCCGTTCTGCGACGTGGCGCACGGCAAGCCGCTGCCACCGGACATCAACGAACCGGCTAATCTGGCGCGCTCGATCGGCCTGCTCAAGCTGAAATATGTGGTCATCACCAGCGTGGATCGAGACGATCTTCGCGATGGCGGCGCGCAGCATTTCACCGATTGCCTGAGCGCGATTCGCGCCAGCTCACCCGCTACTCGTTTGGAAATTCTGGTGCCGGATTTTCGCGGCCGGCTGGTAGAAGCACTGAATGCGCTGGCTGGCAGCCTGCCCGATGTGCTGAACCACAATCTGGAAACCGTACCGCGCCTTTACAAACTGGCGCGTCCCGGTGCGGACTACGCCCACTCGCTGAAGCTACTCAAGGATTTCAAGGCACGCTTCCCGCACATCCCGACCAAATCCGGCCTGATGCTGGGCCTGGGCGAAACCGATGAGGAGGTGCTGGAAGTGATGCGCGACCTGCGCGCTCACGATGTGAACATGCTGACCATAGGCCAATACCTGCAACCTTCCGACGGACACTTGCCGGTGCTGCGCTATGCGCCGTTAGAAGCGTTTACCATGTTCGAGCAAGCCGCAACGGAGATGGGCTTCAGCCACGCTGCCTGCGGGCCGATGGTGCGCAGCAGTTATTTTGCAGATGAGCAGGCGCATCTGGCGGGAGTCCTATAGGGTATCTCTGACTAACCTTAGGCTTTGTCATTCCGGCGCAGGCCGGAATCCAGTGCTTTCAATAAACTGGACGCCGGCCTGCGCCGGTGTGACGGACTTATTCCATTTTCATTTCAAAGGAGACCATCATGAAAGTTCGTTATCTGATTGCAATCGCTGCATCCCTGTCCGTTTCTGCTACTGCGTTCGCCGCAGATGATGGCGCGGCGCTATTCAAGAGGCACGGCTGCACTGCTTGCCACAGCGTTGCCAAAAAAGTCGTCGGCCCGGCCTTGAAGGAGGTCGCCGAAAAATATCGCGGCGACGGCGAAGCACAAGCCAAACTGGAAAAAAAGGTGCGCAACGGCGGTTCCGGGGTGTGGGGAGCCATGCCCATGCCCCCCGCGCCAAAGTCGGTGAGCGATGGCGACATCAAGACCATGCTGACGTGGGTGCTGTCGCTCAAGTAAATGGAACCTCCAAATATTCGCTTCCCGCATAAACGACAAGGCCAGCTTTACGCTGGCCTTATCGTTTCAGTTAAGGTTTCCTCGCGCCAAGCCCATCCTGACTTGGCAGCGGTCGGGCAGTTTATCGCTCAACGAAGTTAAAAACTCCCATGGGAGTTCAAAACTTGGGGTGAAGTTCAAAGCCGCCGACAGGGTATAATCACGCCACTTTTTTCGCCTCACCCCCGATGAACATTCTCTACGAAGAAGACGGCAGTTTCAAGGTCGGCAGCATCATGGCCGACAACACCACCTCGCTCCAGATCGAAAGCATTTCCGGCAAGCGCAGCAAGGTCAAGGCGGCCAATGTGATGCAGCGTTTCACCCA
>JANONV010000300.1:0-1874 GCA_031421015.1 Gallionella sp.
CCCGGCACACCGTCGAACCAGATTCTGCGCTACCTTTCCAGCGTCGAGGTCGCCTCCGAAAGAAAAGTACGCTGGGGCATTCTTACCAACGGCGCAGTGTGGCGGCTTTATTGGCAAGGCGCACGTTCACGCTCCGAGGAGTTTCTGGAACTCGATCTTGCCGCGCTGCTGGGTGTTCCCGGTTGTACGCAGGATCTGGTCAGTATGGATGACAGGCATGGCATCAAACTGTTTTTCTGTCTGTTTCATCGCGGCGCTTTCCTGCGGCAGACTTGGGATAAGGAAAGCCGCACCTTCCACGAATACGCCTTCAATGAAGCACGGCTGTATGAGGATAAGGTTTCGCAGGATTTGGGTGCGCGCGTGTTCGCTACCATCTTCCCGCAATTGGCGGATGCCCTCGCGGCAGGCGACCCCGATGCCGATATTACATCTCCTATCTATCTGGCAGAACTGCGCGAAGCCACACTGATCCTGCTGTACCGTCTGTTGTTCATCCTCTACGCCGAAGACCGCAACCTGCTGCCCATGCGCGATGAACGCTACGATGATTACGCTCTGCGCAAGATACGCGAAAATATTGCCAAGCGGCGCGATGCGAACGACACCTTGAGCAATACCGCCAGCCGTTACTGGCAGCACCTCACCGACCTATTCCGCATCATCGCCAAGGGAGATGCCTCTATCGGCATGCCCGCTTACAACGGCGGGTTATTTGAAGAGAATCGCGCCCCGCTGCTGGGGCGCAGCCGTGTGCCGGATGCCCGCTTTGCTCCATTGTTCGACGACCTCGCACGCCGTCCTGACCCTTCGACTAAGCTCACGACAGACTTGTTGCACGCGTGGATTAACTACCGCGATCTTTCCGTGCAGCATCTCGGCGGCATTTACGAACGCCTGCTCGAATATAGCCTGACGGTGGAAAACGGCAGCATCGTCGCCCGCCCCGCCAGCTTCGCGCGCAAAGTCAGCGGCAGCTATTACACCCACGATGGCTTAGTAAAACTGATCAGTCGTGAAACCGTCGGCCCGCTGGTTGCCGAGCGTAAGGCGGCTTTCCACACTCAGCTTGAAGCATGGCATCGCAAGAAAGAACTCAAGCCCGCCGATTGGGAAGTGCTGGATAAGCTCGATCCCGCCAGCATCATGCTCGACCTGAAAATCTGTGATCCCGCGATGGGTAGCGGCCATTTTCTGGTTTCGCTGGTGGATTACCTTGCCGACGAAATCCTTGAAAGTATTGCCGCCGCGCAACTCGAAGTCGCCGCACAACTTTGGGCAAAAGACGTTGAGAATCCATGGGCATCGCCTCTGGTTGCGCGCATCGCCGACATCCGCAGCCGCATTCTCAGTGCCGCGCGCCAGCAGCGCTGGACAGTGACCGAAGCGCAACTGGACGACCGCCACATCGTGCGCCGCATGATTCTCAAGCGCGTCATTTTCGGCGTGGACAAGAACCCGATGGCAGTGGAACTGGCCAAGGTCGCGTTGTGGCTGCACACCTTCACCGTCGGCGCGCCGCTGTCCTTTCTCGATCACCACCTGCACTGTGGCGATTCGTTGTTCGGCGGCAAGGTGAAACAACTCGCGCAAGAGCTGGGCAAACTCAAGGGCGGGCTGTTGCAGCAGGACGACTTGCAGCGTGTCGAACAAGCGCGCATCAGCATGAATGCTATCGGCAACCTCACTGACATCGACATCGCCGAAGCGCACGAATCCAAGGCATTGATGGCCGCACTCACCGATAACCTGCGGCCGACGCAACACGCGCTGGATTTTCTCCAGGCCAAACAATGGGCGGGCAAAGCCGAAGCGAAGAACTACCAGCAAACCTGGGTTGGTCTGCTCAACCATGAATACGGCGATAACCTGCT
>JANONV010000301.1:0-3428 GCA_031421015.1 Gallionella sp.
CGAAACTGGTCGGGATGCTCTCCGGCGTGGCCCGGCGTCTCCAGTCCGGCTATATCTATCACTATGCGTTTTCCATGATCATCGGCGTGGTCGTGTTGCTGACGGTGCGGGATTGGTTTTAATAGGACAAAAGCTTAACCCCCCTCAATCCCCCCTTGTCAGGGGGAAGCCTAACTCCTCCCCTGTTTCTCCCCCTGACAAGGGGGGTGGGGGGTTGGGGAGGCCGGGAGGGGTTGATTCTAAAGTGAAGGAAAGACAGCATGATTTTTGGATTACCCGTAATTAGCGTTGCGATCTGGTTGCCGATCATCTTCGGCGTACTGGTGTTGGCCACCGGCGACGACAAGAACGCCGCGCTGGCGCGCGTCCTTGCGATGGTCGGCTCGGTGCTCGGCTTGCTGGTGACGATTCCGCTGTACACCGGTTTTGTGAACAACACCTCCGAGATGCAGTTTGTCGAGATGCACGACTGGATCGCCCGCTTCAACATCCACTACCACGTCGGCGTGGACGGCATCTCGGTGTTGTTCATCCTGCTCACCGCTTTTTTCACGCCCATCGTGGTGCTGGCCGGATGGAAAGTGATCGAGAAGCGCGTCGCGCAATACATGGCGGCGTTCCTGATCATGTCCGGCGTCATGATCGGCGTGTTCGCCGCGCTGGACGCCGTGCTGTTCTACGTGTTCTGGGAAGCCATGCTGATCCCGATGTTCCTGATCATCGGCGTGTGGGGCGGCGCGAATCGCGTCTACGCGGCGGTCAAATTCTTTCTGTACACCCTGCTCGGTTCGCTGCTGATGCTGGTTGCGCTGATCTACCTTTACAACCAGTCCGGCGGCAGCTTCGAGATACTCGATTTCCATCGGGTCGAGATCCCGATGACCGCGCAGATTCTGATCTTCATCGCCTTTTTCTTCGCCTTTGCGGTGAAAGTGCCGATGTTCCCGGTGCATACCTGGTTGCCGGATGCGCACGTCGAAGCCCCCACCGGCGGCTCGGTGATATTGGCGGCGATCATGCTCAAGGTGGGCGCCTATGGTTTCATCCGCTTCTCCCTGCCCATCGTGCCGGATGCCAGCCATTACCTGTCCGGGGCGATGATCGCGCTGTCGCTGATCGCGGTGGTGTATATCGGGCTGGTGGCGCTGGCCCAGACCGACATGAAAAAATTGGTCGCCTATTCTTCCATTTCGCACATGGGCTTCGTCACGCTGGGCATTTTCATCTTCAATAAATACGGCATGGAAGGCGCGCTGCTGCAAATGATTTCGCACGGTTTTGTGTCCGGCGCATTGTTCCTGTGTATCGGCGTGCTGTATGACCGGATGCACTCGCGCAACATTGCCGATTACGGCGGTGTGGCCAACACCATGCCGGTGTTCGCCGCGTTTTTCATGCTGTTTGCCATGGCCAATGCCGGCCTGCCCGGCACCAGCGGCTTCGTCGGCGAATTCACCGTGATCCTCGGCGCGATGCAAGCGAATTTCTGGTACGCGTTTGCTGCGGCCAGCACCCTGATCTTCGGTGCGGCCTACACGCTGTGGATGTACAAGCGCGTGATTTTCGGCGCGGTCGCCAACCATCAGGTTGCCGAACTGACCGATATCACCCTGCGCGAAAAAGCGATTTTTACGATTCTGGCGATTGCCGTGCTGGGCATGGGACTGTATCCGCTGCCGTTCAGCGAAATCATGCACGTGTCGGTGAGTGATTTGCTGGTGCATGTGGCGCGTTCCAAGTTGCCGTGATTAGAGGGCAGTTGTGTAGGGTGGATAAAGACGCATAGCGGCGTATCCACCGATCAAATGGTGGATACGCGCTTTGCGCTTTATCCACCCTACGGGGTTTTGAGATGAATATGGATTTGATGACAAATTTGATGCCAGCCAGCGCGGAAATCTTTCTGCTGGTCATGGCTTGTGTGATCCTGATTGCGGATTTGCTGATCAGGCAAAGCGGCAGGCTGGGCACCTACATGCTGGTGCAGCTCACCTTGCTGGGTTGCGCGCTGATCACCGTCGGCACGCATGAAAACGGCGTGGTGTATGCCTTCAACAACATGTTCGTGGACGATTTGATGTCCGATGTTCTGAAGCTGCTGAGCTATCTGGCGATTTCCATGATGCTGGTGTATTCAAGACAATATCTTGCTGTGCGCGGTCTGTTCACCGGTGAATTCATGGCGCTTACCCTGTTTGCCCTGCTCGGCATGATGGTGATGATTTCCGCCAGCCACTTCCTGACGCTGTATCTCGGCCTGGAGCTGCTTTCCTTGAGCCTGTACGCGATGGTCGCGTTGCAGCGCGATTCCGCTACCGCCACGGAAGCGGCGATGAAATACTTCATCCTGGGCGCGCTGGCGTCAGGCTTGTTGCTGTACGGCATGTCCATGCTGTATGGCGCGACCGGCTCGCTGGAACTGGGCGCGGTGGCGAACGCGATTCGGTCCGGCGCGGCGGATAAATCCCTGCTCACATTCGGCTTGGTGTTCGTGGTTTCCGGTTTGGCCTTCAAGCTCGGCGTAGTGCCGTTCCATATGTGGGTGCCCGACGTGTATCACGGCGCCCCCACCGCGATGACCATGCTGATCGGCTCCGCGCCCAAGCTTGCCGCCTTTGCCTTCGTCACGCGCATTCTGGTGGAAGGTCTGCAACCGCTGGTGCAACACTGGTCGGGCATGTTGATGATACTCGCGATTGCCTCGATGGCGCTCGGCAACCTGGCCGCGATTGCGCAAACCAACCTCAAGCGCATGTTCGCCTATTCGACCATCGCGCACATGGGCTTCATGTTGCTCGGCCTGCTCAGCGGCGGCATCGAAGGCTATGGGTCGGCGATGTTCTACACCGTGGTGTACGTGCTGATGTCGCTGGGCGCGTTCGGCATGATCATGCTGCTGTCCAGGGCAGGCTTCGAGGCCGACACGCTGAATGACTTCAAGGGGCTCAACCAGCGCAGCCCGTGGCTCGCTTTTATGATGCTGCTGCTGATGTTCTCGATGGCCGGCGTACCGCCCACGGTGGGATTCTATGCCAAGTTTTCGGTGCTGAATGCGGTTGTGCAAGAAGGTCACATCTGGCTGGCGGTGGCCGCAGTGTTGTTCTCGCTGATCGGCGCGTTCTACTATTTGCGCATCGTCAAGTTGATGTATTTCGACGCACCGGAAAGCCATGCGCCGATCACCATTGGCCAGGATACCGCGCTGTTGATCAGCGTGAACGGCCTGGGCGTGCTGTTTCTTGGTTTGCTGCCCGGCACTTTGATGTCGGTTTGCGCCGTGGCTGTCCGGGAATCCTTGTTGCTGCAATAATCCTATTTTCCAATCAAATTCCGCCTCTGCCGAACTCCCGCCGCGTGCGGGGGGGTGTTTGAGTGCGGATTTCTGCCGATTTGGTTGTGGCAATTCGAGATTGAATCTACCCCCTGAA
>JANONV010000302.1:0-2482 GCA_031421015.1 Gallionella sp.
TGCTGCAAGTGCTGGACGACGGGCGCATGACCGACGGTCAGGGACGCACCGTGGACTTCAAGAACACCGTGATCGTGATGACCTCGAATCTCGGTTCGCAAATGATCCAGCAGATGGCCGGAGACGATTATCAGGTGATCAAGCTGGCGGTGATGGGCGAAGTGAAAAGTTATTTCCGTCCCGAGTTCGTCAACCGCATCGACGAAGTGGTGGTGTTCCACGCGCTCGACGAAAAGAACATCAAGGCCATCGCGAGCATCCAGTTGCAGTATCTGGAAAAACGTCTCGCTGCGATGGAAATGAAACTGGACATCAGCGATGCCGCACTGGCCGAGATCGCCAACGCGGGCTTCGACCCGGTGTACGGCGCAAGACCGCTGAAACGCGCGATCCAGGCGCAACTTGAAAACCCGCTGGCCAAGCTGATCCTGGAAGGGCGCTTTGCAGCGAAGGACACCATCAAGGTGGGTTGCGTGGGCGGGGTGATGAAGTTCGAGAATGGGTAAGTGCGGCTAAATGTAGGATGGGTGGAGCGCAGCGATACCCATCGCCGATCTTAATAAATGATGGGTATCGCTGTGCTCCACCCATCCTACGCGGGCTACCAGCCATTCCACCAGGTTGCCAAAAAACGGCAACCAAGTGGCTGGTTATGCGGAGTTGCAAAGAGAAAGTCCGACATCGCCGGGCTTTTTTCACAAATTAGCAGGTAGCGATTCTAGATTTTCGGGCGACCAGCGTGGTCGCCGCGCCTCCACTCGCCCGGGGATACGCCAAGTTCGCGCTTGAACGCGCGGCTGAAAGCAGTCGCCGAATTGAACCCGGCATCGGCGGCGATTTTCTTGATGGCATGATCGCCGCTGCCCAGCGCATCGGCAGCCAGGCGCAGCCGCCATTCCGATAAATACTGCATCGGCGTTTTCCCCATGTGCTGCACAAAGTGATCCGCAAGCGTGGTGCGTGACGTCCCGAGCTGGTGCGCAAGCGTATCGTGCGTCCAGTCGCTGCCGGGCTGGTGGTGCATCAGCGCGAGCGCATGGCTTACGTAACGATCCTTCAGGCCGGCAAGCAAACTGGCGCCCTGGTCGGTAAGTGCATCGGCGTATGAACGCACCGCATCGACAAAAAGCAGCTCGGAGAGTTTGCACAACACCGCTTGCGAGCCGGGATTGGTGATGTTGTCAGGCGTGTTTCCGGATTGAGTTATCGCGTGCGGTAAATACGCGGCGGCGCTATTGTTGTGGACGCGGAACTTGAACATGCGCGGCAGGGACTGGATGAGATGATCGGACAACGATTTGTCGCAGGCAAAAAATCCGCACACCAACCTGGTCGGGACGCCATCGCTGTCATCGCCGCCATACTTCATTTTCGATACGGCATTGCGGTGGATCATCTGAACGATCTCATCGGTTGTCATCTGATGATGCGGCAGCCCGATCTTGCTGGACAGCATCTGCACATCACCGTGCGGCATCACCACGACCTCGCCCGCGTTAAGCGTGATGGGCTCAAGTCCGGCGACCTGCACAACGCAACTCCCTTCGATGATCATATGATAAGGGATGATACGGCCACCGCCGGGCGCAACCCGCTCTGCGATATCGGCCGGGGCAGGTGTTTGAACAGCCCAGGACGGTGTCAAGTCAGCATCGATGTATGCGGTGCCACTCAGGCGGATGGCGTGCAGCAGCTCTGATAATGCATCCATGGATTCGGCTCTCCTATCGTTTCAGGTGGTTTCAGGTGGTTTCAGGTCGCTCGACGCGGATTCTACACCAGTGCCCATCCGGTAGCTCGGTCACGTTTTCCGGTTGAAATGTCACTGTGCCGTGGAGGCGAAATAGTTAATATACATACCGCATAGACTGCTACGGCGTGTAGCAGAATTTATCGCAATCCAATTCTAAGGAGTTATCATGAATCCTAACAAGGCACTTTGGGAAAAAGGCGACTTCACGCGCATCGCGCAAAGCATGCGAAGGAGCGGCGAGTCACTCGTTAATGGAATGGGCATCAGCAAAGGGCACAAGGTTCTGGACCTGGGATGTGGTGACGGGACGACTGCACTACCGGAAGCAAGGCTCGGAGCGGATGTGCTCGGTGTGGATATCGCCAGCAATCTGGTTGCGGCCGGGAACAAACGCGCAAAAGAAGAAGGCCTGACGAATTGCAAATTTCAGGAAGGCGATGCGTCCAACCTGCACGAACTCAAGGACAAAACCTTTGACTTGGTCGTGAGCATCTTTGGCGCGATGTTTGCACCCAAACCGTTCGATGTGGCCAAAGAGATGGTGCGGGTAAGCCGTCCGGGAGGCCGGATCGTGATGGGGAACTGGATCCCGAATGATCCGACACTGGTAGCCCAAATCCTGAAAATAAGCTCCGCTTACTCGCCACCGCCTCCGGAAGGCTTCATCAGCCCGATGACCTGGGGCGTCGAGAGCAACGTGATCGAACGATTTGCAGGCGCGGGCATACC
>JANONV010000303.1:0-5778 GCA_031421015.1 Gallionella sp.
GGTTTCCCACTTACTACTTAGGCGCAACGCGCCGATCCACTCCCCGACCCCTCGCTACGCTCTCCCGATTAAGCCTTTATTCCTGGATTTCCCTGTCGATCTCATCCACAGTAATATGGCGCACGTCGCGTCCCTTGACCATGTAGATGACGTACTCGGACATATTTTTGGCATGGTCGCCGATGCGCTCGATCGCCTTGGCCACGAACAGGATTTCCAGCGAAGTGGAAATGGTGCGCGGATCCTCCATCATGAAGGTGATGAGATAACGCATGATGGCGCGAAATTCCTCGTCCACCTGGTCGTCCTGCCGCACCACTTGCGCGGCCATTACCACATCCAGGCGCGCAAAGGCATCCAGCGATTTGCGCAGCATGTCCAAAGCGATTTCCGCAGCATGTTTTATTTCATGGTAGCGCGGGATGGCAAGCCCCTTCTTTTGCGATAGCAGCTTGGCCATGCGCGCGATCTTCTCGGCTTCATCGCCGATGCGCTCGAGATCGGTGATGGTCTTGATCACCGCCATCACCAGACGCAGATCGCCCGCAGCCGGCTGGCGGCGCGCGATCACCTGGCTGCACGCTTCGTCTATTTTCACTTCCATGGCGTTGACGCGATGGTCGTCGCTGATCACCTTCGTCATCAGCGCCACATCGCCGCTGACCAGCGACTCGACGGCGCTCTTGATCTGGCTTTCCACCAGCCCGCCCATCTGCAACACGTTGGCGCGGATGGCTTCGAGATCGGCATCGAACTGGCGGGAAATATGGTCGCTACTGGTCATGATGTATTCCTTAAAAAAATTGTAACTGCCGCTGCGTTGTAACACCTTAAAACCAACCCCCCTCAGTCCCCCCTTATCAGGGGGAGGCTTAACTCCTCCCCTGTTAAGGGGAGGCCGGGAGGGGTTGGTGCGCGAAGATTCGCATGTTACAAGGTGCCAGTATAAATAAAAATTGTGAACGGCAAATGACAGTCGTTAAATAGTTATCGTTTTAACGCCTTGTGCCGTACCCAGCAACAGCACGTCGGCGCCACGGCGCGCGAACAAACCGTTGGTGACGACCCCCGCGATGTGATTCAGCGTGGATTCCAGCTCAACCGGATTCATGATGTTCAACCCGTGCACATCGAGAATGATATTGCCATTGTCGGTGGTGAAACCCTCGCGCAACCTGGGTTGTCCGCCCAATGCCGCCAGTTGACGCGCCACCGAACTACGCGCCATCGGGATCACCTCGATCGGCAACGGGAATCTACCCAGCACATCCACCAGCTTGCTGGCGTCGCACACGCAGATGAATTTTTTGCTCGCCGCCGCCACGATTTTCTCGCGCGTCAGCGCGCCTCCGCCGCCTTTGATCATATGCAAATGGCGCGTGATTTCGTCCGCCCCGTCCACATACACCGGCAGGTCGCCCGCGTCGTTCAGCGGCAATACCTCGATGCCATGTCCCTGCAAACGTTTCGCCGAAACCTCCGAACTGGCGACCGCGCCGCGTATTTTGTGTTTGATTTTGGCTAATTCATCAATGAAAAAATTGGCGGTTGAACCGGTGCCCACGCCGACGATGCAGTCGAACGGCACAAACTCGATCGCGGCTTTGGCGACCGCCTGCTTCAGTTCATCTTGACTCATCATGCTGTTGACTCACTTTCGATATTATTCATTCACACCTGCGATTATTGCAGGAATCGCGGGCTTTGGGGAACCGGCATGAAAAATTTATCTGCTGCTCCAATGATAATATGACACGGGAAAATAACCACAAAACGGCAGGATCCAAAATGCAAATCCGTACAGTCGCAACCGTCCCTTTCACCGATCAAAAGCCCGGCACTTCCGGGTTGCGCAAGCGCGTGCCGACCTTTCAACAGGCGCACTATCTGGAAAATTTCGTGCAGTCCATCTTCGACACCATCGCTGCCCCGCCGGGCGCGACGCTGGTGCTGGGCGGCGACGGTCGCTATTACAACCGCGAAGCGATTCAGATCATTCTGAAAATGGCGGCGGCCAACGGGTTCGGGCGCGTACTGGTCGGTCAGAGCGGCATCCTCTCCACGCCTGCGGCTTCCTGCCTGATCCGTAAATACCGCACCCACGGCGGCATCATCCTGTCCGCCAGCCACAACCCCGGCGGGCAGGACGGTGATTTCGGCATCAAGTACAACACCGCCAACGGCGGCCCCGCGCCGGAGAAGATCACTGAAGCGATCTTTGCGGCGAGCAAAATAATCGCGCAGTACCGCATAGCCGACGCGACAGGAGTAGAACTGGACAAGCAGGGTGATCACGAGATCGGCGACATGACTGTGTCGGTGATCGATCCGGTCGCAGATTACGCCGGGTTGATGGAATCGCTGTTCGACGTTGCCGCGATCCATGCGCTATTGAGCGGCGGCTTCCGCGTCAAGTTCGACGCGATGCACGCGGTGACCGGCCCTTACGCCCGGGAGATTTTTGTGCGCCGATTGGGCGCGTCCGCAGACAGCGTCATCAATGCGGACCCGTTGCCGGATTTCGGCGGCGGCCACCCCGATCCTAATCTGACTTACGCACATGAACTGGTTGAGATTTTGTATAGCGATGATGCACCCGATTTTGGCGCGGCCTCGGACGGTGACGGCGACCGCAACATGATTCTGGGCAAGCATTTTTTCGTCACGCCTTCCGACAGTCTCGCCATACTCGCCGCGAACGCGCATCTCGTACCTGGCTACCAACAAGGCCTGGCGGGCATTGCACGCTCGATGCCGACCAGCGCCGCGGCGGATCGCGTGGCCGCAGCACTTGGCATTCCCTGTTATGAAACGCCGACCGGCTGGAAGTTCTTCGGCAACCTGATGGATGCGGGCAAGGTGACGCTGTGCGGCGAAGAAAGCTTCGGCACCGGCTCCGATCACATCCGCGAAAAAGACGGTCTGTGGGCAGTATTGTTCTGGTTGAACATACTCGCGGCACGCAACCAATCGGTGGAAGCCATCGTGCGCGAGCACTGGGCGCGCTTCGGGCGCAACGTGTATTCGCGCCACGATTACGAGGGTATTCCAAATGATGCCGCCAGCGGCGTGATGAAGTTGCTGCATGATAGTTTCGCTTCATTGCGGGGCGCGCAGTTCGGGCATTTACAAGTGAAACTGTGCGACGACTTCAGCTATACCGATCCGGTGGATGGCAGCGTCAGCACAGGCCAGGGCGTGCGCATCATTTTCACCGATGGCTCGCGTATCGTGTTCCGTCTCTCCGGCACCGGCACCGGGGACGCGACGTTGCGCATCTATCTGGAAGCCTTTGAACCTGACGTTTCCAAACATCACCTTGACGCACAACAATCGCTCGCCACGCTGGTCAGTATCGCATTGCAAATTTCAGAATTGCGCGAACGCACCGGGCGCGAACAGCCTACGGTGATTACCTAAGCGGCTATAATGAACACTGATATGACAACCCGCGCCATTCAGGCGCGGATTCATTTGAAGGAGCGCACCATGGCAAACAGAAAAATCATCCAAACTCCCGACGCGCCCGCCGCGATCGGCACCTATTCGCAAGCGGTACGCGTCAACGACACGGTCTTCCTGTCCGGCCAGATCGGGCTTGATCCCTCCACGATGCAGATGGTGGAGGGTATCGAGGCGCAGATCCACCGCGTGTTCCAGAATCTGCGTGCGGTATCCAGCGCCGCCGACAGCAGTTTCAACGATCTGGTGAAGCTGAACGTGTATCTCACCGACCTCGGCCATTTCGCCAAGGTGAACGAAATCATGGCCAGCTATTTCCGCCAGCCCTATCCGGCGCGTGCCGCGGTGGGTGTGGCCGCGTTGCCAAGAGGTGCGCTGGTGGAGATGGACGGCGTGCTGGTGGTTCAGGATTAAGAGAGTTTCGTCATTCCGGCGCAGGCCGGAATCCAGCGTTCTTATCCAATATGCTTTTAGATTTTGTCGCGCGTTGCGTGGGCTATCTTCTTGACTGGAGTCCGGCCTGCGCCGGAATGACGAATGAATGGGGCTCAAAGGATAATCAAAACAAATCGTAATAAACACGAATTGAACGCCCCGACCAAAATCTCACCCGCCACACTAGCCAAACTCGCCAAGCTCGGCATCCGCCATCGCTCCGAGCTGCTGTTGCATCTGCCGCTGCGCTATGAGGACGAGACCCATCTCGCGCCGATCGCCACCGTGCAGCCGGGATCGACCGCGCAGGTGCAGGGCGTGATCAAGCACAGCGAAGTCGTGTTCCGTCCGCGACGTTCATTGGTTTGCCGCATGGAGGACATCGGCGGCGAGTTGTATTTGCGCTTCCTGAATTTTTATCCCAGCCAGCAGAAGCAGCTCGCGATCGGCAAGCAGATACGCGCCGTCGGCGAAGTGCGCATGGGGCATTACGGGCTGGAGATGGTGCATCCGAAATGTCACGCGGTGGATGACGGCACGCCGCTGCAAGCCAGCCTCACGCCGGTTTATCCGACCACGGCGGGACTGGCGCAACCCCTGTTGCGCAAGCTGATTTCCAACGCGCTCGAAACGTTGCCATTGAGCGACACGTTGCCGGACGCACTGTTGCAAAAACTGCATCTGGCGAGCTTCGCAGCAAGCATCCAACTGTTGCACAACCCTACGCCGGACATTTCGGCAAATTCATTGGAACAGCGCACCCATACCGCCTGGCGGCGCATCAAGTTCGACGAACTGCTGGCGCAGCAACTCTCGATGCGCGTGCATCACCGCGAACGCAGCAAGCGCACCGCACCTGCGCTTGCGCCGCATTACCAGCTCACCGCCCGCCTGATAAAAATCCTGCCGTTCAAGTTGACCAAAGCACAGCAGCGCACCTTCGCCGAGATCAGCCGCGATCTGGCCAAGCCGCATCCGATGCAGCGCCTGCTGCTCGGCGATGTAGGCAGCGGCAAGACCATCGTCGCTGCCCTGGCCGCATTGCAGGCCATCGAGAACGGCTACCAGGCCGCGCTGATGGCGCCCACCGAAATCCTCGCCGAACAACATTACCTCAAGCTGCGCGACTGGCTGGAACCGCTGGGCATCGCGCCGGTGTGGCTGTCAGGCAGCCTGAAGAAAAAAGAAAAACAACTCGCCGCCGAACGTATCGCGTCCGGCGAAACGCTGCTCGCCATCGGCACACACGCGCTGTTCCAGGAGAAGATCAGCTTTCACAAGCTTGGTCTGGCGATCGTGGATGAGCAACACAAGTTCGGCGTGCAGCAGCGCCTCGCGTTGCGCAAAAAAGGCACATCAGCAAAATCCGTTCGTGGTGAGCCTGTCGAACCACACTCGCATCAGGCCAATGCCCTTCGACAAGCTCAGGGCGAACGGTCTGTGAATTTGACCGAACCGCACCAATTGATGATGAGCGCAACTCCTATTCCCAGAACGCTTGCGATGAGCTACTACGCCGACCTCGATGTGTCGGTGATCGACGAGCTGCCGCCCGGGCGCACGCCGGTGATCACCAAGCTGGTCAGCGACGAGCGCCGCGACGAGGTGATCGCCAGAGTGCGCGCCGCTTGCGTGGAAGGACAACAGGCCTATTGGGTGTGCCCGTTGATCGACGAGTCGGAAGTGTTGCAACTGCAAACCGCGCTGGAGACATTTCAACTGCTCACGCAAACATTTCCAGAATTAAAAATCGGTCTGGTACACGGCAAACTGGACAACGTCGAAAAGGCGCGCGTGATGGCCGCGTTCAAAGCCAACCAATTGCAACTGCTGGTCGCCACCACCGTCATCGAAGTCGGCGTGGATGTGCCCAACGCCAGC
>JANONV010000304.1:0-2080 GCA_031421015.1 Gallionella sp.
CCGAGGAACACATCCTTGAACTGGTTCATCCCCGCGTTGGTGAACAACAGCGTCGGGTCTTCGTGCGGCACCAACGAACTGGAAGCGACCACCGTGTGGCCTTTGGACGCGAAGTAATCCAGAAATTTCTGGCGGATTTCACTGCTTTTCATTTCATCAACTTTCCAAATGCAAATCCATGTTGCCTAACTCAAGCCGCCTGCCGCTGATGCGCGGAAGGTTTGATCAAACATTCAGCCAGAATGCCGATCCCTTCGTGCAGACGGCGGATCATAGCAAGCGTCAGCGGGCGCGTGTAATTCAGCACTTCATACACGCGGTTCAGCCCGCCGATCATCGGCTGCAAGTCTTTCGGCTTCAAGCCTTGGCTTTCCATGCGGAACTTGATCGCCACGATCGGATCAGGCAACGCCATCGGGTAATGTTTGCGTTCGCAGGCTTCCGCCAGCGTCGCCCGCCCGTCCTTCAGCAAGAAATATTCAAATAAAACAGGTGAGGTTATTTTCTTTGAGTACGACTGCGGATGTGGCCACGTATCACCACAACCACAGCAAGGAAATGGTTTTACACAAGTTTGTTAGCCCCAAGTAGTAATGTCCGCTTTCTCGCAAATGGAAATGACCGGTGCGCCCTGGGAATTACAACGCGGTTTCGTTAGTTTCCCCGGTGCGTATGCGAATGACCTGCTCTACCGTCGTGACAAAGATCTTGCCATCGCCGATCTTGCCGGTGTGCGCCGCCTTGATAATCGCCTCGACTGCCGTATCGAGCAGCTCGGACGGCACCACCACCTCGACTTTGATCTTGGGCAGAAAATCCACCACATATTCTGCGCCGCGATAAAGTTCGGTATGTCCCTTCTGTCGGCCAAAACCTTTTACTTCGGTGACCGTCAAGCCGCTTACGCCCAACTCGGAAAGCGCTTCGCGCACCTCATCCAACTTGAATGGCTTGATGACAGCTTCGATTTTTTTCATGGTGACCTCCCGCGTTAGTGTGTCGTTAATCCGTGCCGGCTTCATTGTACCAAGAACAGCGAAAGCGTCATCCCCTTTCGGACCGGCCGCGACGATTAGTTCATGCCTGTCATTTGCTGCGACTACGAGCACTCTTCAGCCCAGTTCGCGATAGGTCACCGACAAAATTTCCAGTTCCTGGACGCCAACCGGGGTGCGCAATATCGCCACCTCGCCTGCATGCAATTTGAGCAGCGTTCGCGCCAATGGCGAGACCCAACTGATCAGGCCGCCCCCGGCATCCGCCTCATCCACGCCGACGATGCTGTAGGTGTTTTCGCAGCCATTGCTGTCGCAAACCGCCACCGTCGCGCCGAAAAATATTTGCTCGCATTCCCCGCGTTGCGCCGGGTCAACGACTTCGGCCTGTTCCATACGCTTGCGCAGGAAGCGCACGCGCCGGTCGATCTCGCGCAAGCGTTTCTTGCCGTAGATATAGTCGCCATTCTCGGAGCGGTCGCCGTTGGAAGCCGCCCAGGTGATGGTCTTCACCAATTCCGGACGCTCAACCTTCCAAAGCTGCTCCAGCTCTTCTTTCAGCTTGCGGTATCCGCTGGGGGTGATGTAATTTTTGACGCCGGCAGGCAATTGCGCCGAGGGTTCTATCTCGTCATCTTCTGCATCTTGTTCGCGCGTGAATGCTTTGCTCATGGCGGGGATTTTACAACATTGCGGATATCAACTTCCGCTTTGCGCAAATGAAAGAGGATTAGATTGCTCTAATCCTTTTATTATGTGGCGTCCCCAACGAGATTCGAACTCGTGTTACCGCCGTGAAAGGGCGATGTCCTAGGCCTCTAGACGATGGGGACTTTGACTACACAGCGACATAAATCTACTGCGCGATTCGGGGGCGGGGTCGGGCAGTGCTCGCGATCCTCACATACTGACGTGTATGCTCCGGTCGCTGCGCGCTGGCCTCCCCCACCCCCAAACCGCTCGCTACGATTTCTGTCGCTATGTATAAAACAGCTCTATTGGTGGAGATAAGCGGGATCGAACCGCTGACCTCTTGCATGCCATGCAAGCGCTCTCCCAGCTGAGCTATACCCCCGGTGCACCCC
>JANONV010000305.1:0-5545 GCA_031421015.1 Gallionella sp.
ACCGCCTTGCTCAAGGCGGGATTGGTGTAGAAGCTGCCGTCCTCGATCGCCACATCGACGCGGCTCAAATCCTGATACACCACGCGCCCGGCGCCGATGTTGAGATGGCCCACTTCAGAGTTGCCCATCTGTGCCGCAGGCAGACCGACGAATTTCTCGGAAGCGTCGATCAGGGTATGCGGATAATCGCGCCAAAGCGCGTCCCAATTCGGCTTGTGGGCGGCCAGGATGGCGTTGTGATCGGCATCTTCGCGGTAGCCGAAACCGTCCAAAATAATCAGCAAAACTGGTGTGATGTGCATTGAGGTAGAATATAAGCGGATGATGATTTTAAGAAATCGCATTTTAGCCGAATTCGTCATGCTTGGCGCATCGCTCCGCAGACTAATCAGGAAATTGATATGGCAACTAAGCTGATAGACAGAGAAGAAGACATTCAACTGGCCGCACAGGCTATCAAGGCGATCGCACACCCGCTGCGGCTGAAGATTTTATGCGTGCTCGGCGACCAGGAAATCAGCGTGCAGGACATCGTGGAACAAGTCGGCACATCGCAAAGCAATATTTCCCAGCATCTGGCGATTTTGCGTGACAAGGGGGTGCTGGTGTCGCGCAAGGATGCAAACAAGGTGTTCTATCGCATCGGCGATTTGCGCACTCTCAAGCTGATTGGCATGATGCGCGATGTATTTTGCAGCACTTAGTGTGAGTAATTTCTCTATCGATCCGGGACTGCATCGGTTTGGGCATGAATGCGGGACGAAAATCTCTAAGGAAACGCGGATTTATTCTGTTTTGTCATTCCCGCGAAGGCGGGAATCCAGTCAAATCAAGCGGCTGGATCCCCGCCTTCGCGGGGATGACGAATTAATCTGCGTTTCCTTAGGCGTTACGATCTGCAGCCCAGCAATTAACGAAGAGTCTGGCAGCCCAGCTCTCTCAGGAGCGACCGCGCAGGGGTGAACTAAGGCTGTGCCGAGTGCAACTCTTCGCGGATGACTTCGCGCAGTGTTTCCTTTAGGTCGTCCGTCACCAGTGCGCGGCGCAGGGTTTCGTTGATGAGCGTCTGGTATCCACGACCGCTGGCACGCGCCTTGTATGCCTGCACTACCGCATCGTCCAACATGATGGTGATGCGCGTCTTGCCTGTTGAAAGCGAGGGCAGCACCTCGCGTAATGGGCGCAACTCGGCAAACTGTGCAACGGTTAGTTCTGGGCTGTCTTCGTCTGGTGCATCGGCTAACGGTGCGGCATCCACCGCCGCCCAGTCAATTGCGGGCAGTGGATCAGATTTGTTGATTTTCAAATTTCTTTTGTTCACGGGGATGCAAGGCCATCGGGCGATTATGTGGACAAGCTATCGCGCAATGAATTGCGCTCCTACAGCATCTTGGTTCTAATGGATTATCCGGGTTTAACCAATCATTAAGCAGCGGCTCGCCACTATCAAAATCATTGAGAATTACTGTTGCTGCCAGAGCCATCCATGAATATTGCGACTTTATGAAACATGACTGCAATAAAGTCGCGTCTATTTTGCATTAATTGTATACTGTACGCATGAAACGCTACCTCGACGATCTTGTCTTGAACGATCTTGCTACCAAGTCGGTTGTGTTGACTGGTCCGCGCCAGGTGGGGAAAACCACCTTGAGCAGGCAGTTGATGCAGTCGTTTGGCAGTGCTCAGTATTTGAATTGGGATGTATTGGCGGATCGCATGGTATTGCAGCGGCAGTCGTGGAATCCCCGTGCCGGATTGCTGGTGATGGATGAAATTCACAAGATGCCGAATTGGAAGGCGTGGTTTAAAGGTGTGGCGGACGGTCGCTCGGCTGGGCAGGCATTGTTGGTGACGGGCAGTGCCCGCATGGAGACATTTCGGCAAGCGGGTGATTCGTTGGCGGGGCGGTATTTTGCGTTTCGGTTGCATCCCATTTCGGTACGCGAGTGGTGCGAGCAGCAGGGAGTTGATCCCGCAACGGCACTCGATCATTTGTTGGAGCGTGGGGGATTCCCGGAGCCTTGTTTGGCTGCTGACTCGACTCAGGCCGACCGTTGGCGTGCGCAATATTTCACGGATCTGATTCGCGAGGATGTGTTGGAGTTTTCGCGTTTGCATGAGATCAATACGATGCGGCTGTTTGTCGAATTGCTGCGCGAGCGCGTGGGGTCGCCGTTATCTTTAGCCTCGATTGCTCGCGATCTGGCCGTTGCTCCTGCGACCTTGAAGCGTTACTTGGAAATTTTGCAGGCGTTGTTCATCGTCTTTACGGTGCATCCGTGGCATCGCAACGTCGGACGCGCCATTCTGCAAACGCCGAAGGTATATTTTTTTGATAGCGGGTTGGTACGTGGCGGACAAGGGATTCAATTGGAGAATGCGGTGGCGACCATGTTGTTAAAGCAGGCGCACTTCCTGCAAGATAGTGCGGGAAGAGAGGTTGGCCTGCATTACATCCGTACCAAGGATGGCGCGGAAGTGGATTTCGCGTTCAGCGAGGCAGGGAAGCTGAAGCAGATGATCGAATGCAAGTTGGGTGACCATAAGCCGCACCGGGCTTTGACTCGCTTCGCAGAGCAGTTCCCCGACGCTGAGGCAGTGCAGATTGTCTATAACCTGCGGCAGGAAGAGTTCCGCAACGGGATCACGATCACGGACGCAGCTAATTGGCTTGCGCGGTTGGCGGCATGATGAAGAACAAGAAAATCACTATCCTCGGCACGGGGGTGTACCCGCCAATACGGGGGATTCGAGACGCTCGCGAAAAATCTCGTCAAGTACCATGACGCAGTTTCGCTGTCAGATTCAATCACAGTTTATTCCAATGCCGAATAGAAACAATAACTGCATTGGCTTCGTCTTTGGCTGCCGATGAGACTGTCGCCAATTACGGAAACACCAATAGTAAATACGTGACTCTGCCCGCCAATGAAAAAGGGGTGTATCCGGGGATGTTTGTGCGCGCCCATTTTGTGGTGGGCAAAGCAGAGAGATTGGTTATTCCCGGCAGCGCAGTCCTGGATCGGTTTGGTCATGAACCTATAAAGCTCAGTTCAAGCCACGGTATGACTGGAGCGCGGGCGTCTCGCCCGCAGCGGACAGGATGTCCGCGCTCCCAGTATCCATTGCCCCAGTATCCATTGGATGGGACTCAGCCAAAAGGTGACTCCCATCAATGGATACAAAGCCAATTATCATCTGGGTTTCATCTGAAATAGATACGGTCAACTGAGGTTTTTAGGATTAAGGCGACTGGAAAGAATGGCGAATTGGGGACGCTGGTAGCTCATATAACAATTTACTCAGTAAGGTGAGTAAATTTAATCTACAAAACCATCCGAGTAATGAGCACCTCTAAAAATCCAAACTCCGTCGCGATACTGCGTTGCTCACCCTTCGGGTGCGAGAACCTCTCCGAGGCAAGAAATTTTAACGCTTACATATCAAAATAGATGGGTTGCGCGGACTTTCTTTCGCGCCTTGTCTCGCTTAGGATTTTGAATTTTTAGAGGCGCCCTAAATCCAAGATCGCGCCAGCACGAATTTGGTATGCGTTTTATGCCTGCTCAGTATCGAAGAGTAAATAGGCTTCGATATCTTCCACCCGAACGGTTTGGAGAGCTTGAGTGAACAGCATTGGGGGCGACCCACCATGCATAACTGCTCAAATTACACGACATGGGCAAAAAGGTGGTTGCTTTTTATTCTTAATATTAGTATATTCTAATATAGTGGAGTTTTGAGCGGGGGTGAATGCGATGAAAAAGTCTTTGATTTTCGGTTTTCTGTTGCTTGGCGCAATAGCTGTTCAGGCTGCGGAGCAGCTTGAGGTTGCGCCGGTGCGGTATCGCGAAGTGGAGCAATCTTACAGTGTCGAAGGATTGGTCGAGGCGACGCGCCAGTCCACCGTGTCCGCACAAATCAGCGGACGCATCAAGGAAATCAACTTCGATGTCGGCGATCGCGTCAACAAGGGGCAGGTGATACTGCGCATTGACGAGCGCGAGACCGGGCAGGCGCTGGCGGGCAGCAACGCGCAGGTGTTGCAGGCGCAAGCCAATTTGCAGAACGCGAAGGCGAGTTACGAGCGCTCCGTGCAATTATTCGCGCAAAAATTCATCAGCCAATCCGCGCTGGACAAGGTGCTGGCCGATTATCAGGTTGCGCGGGCGCAAGCCGCCGCCAGCGAGGCCGGCGCGGGACAAGCCAGTCTTGCGCATGGCTACAGCAGCGTGGTTGCGCCTTACAGCGGGATGGTGGCGGCACGCCTGGTGGAAGTAGGTGAAATGGTGATGCCGGGCAAACCGATGATGATCGGTTTCGACCCCACGGGAATGCGCGTGGTGGTGAATGTTCCGCAGTACCAGTTGTCTGCAATCGGCATACAGCCAAAAGTGATGGTGGAAGTGCCATCGCTGAATCGCTGGATAAAGGCTGTTTCGGCTACGGTGCAGCCGATGGCCGATGCACGCACTCACAGCACGCAAGTGCGCATGACTCTGCCCGCCAATGAAAAAGGGGTGTATCCGGGGATGTTTGTGCGCGCCCATTTTGTGGTGGGCAAAGCAGAGAGATTGGTTATTCCCGGCAGCGCAGTCCTGCATCGCAGCGAGGTGGTGGCGGTCTATGTCGTCGATGCGAAGGGTGGCGTGAAATTGCGCCAAGTGCGCCTGGGCGAAGCCGCTGCCGATGGCGCAATCGAAGTGCTGGCAGGTCTGAATCCCGGTGAGCAAGTGGCGCTTGATCCGGTCAAGGCAGGGATGAAGCAGAAGCAGGACTGAGGCACGAGGACTGAGCTACAAGCAAGGCAGCGGTTTTTACTCAGTCCTTTGTTTAGGGCTGTAGGGCGGATGAGCGCAGCGTTATCCGCCGCATGATTGCGTGGCTCACAAACGTCGGAAGGCGCTACGCTTTTCCGACCTACGTTAGCTGAGAAAATGTGGTGCATATGGCGCACCCTACCAGGGGTAGTGAAAACATGGGAATTTCAGGACGTATCGCTAAATATTTTTTGCACTCGCAGATGACTCCGCTGCTGGCATTGATCGCCGTGCTGCTGGGCGCGTTCGCGGTGCTGGTGACGCCGCGCGAGGAAGAGCCGCAGATCAACGTCACCATGGCGAACGTGTTGATCGCCTATCCGGGCGCGTCCGCCAGGGAAGTGGCGCAGACCGTGGCGACTCCGGCCGAGCAGGTGCTGTCGCAGATCGCCGGAGTGGATCACGTCTATTCGGTGTCGCAGCCGGGCATGGCGATCATCACCGTGCAGTTCAAGGTCGGCGAGGAGCACATTTCCTCGCTGGTCAAGCTGTATGACGTGGTGCATTCCAACGCCGACTGGCTGCCGTCCACATTGGGTGTGGCTCAACCGATCATCAAGGCCAAAGGGATAGACGATGTGCCGGTAGTCGCGCTGACGCTGTGGCGCGAGCAGGCGGCAGGCGGCAGTCTGGAGTTGACTCACGTGGCGCACGCCATCGAGGCGGAATTGAAGCGCGTTCCGGGAACCCGCGAAGTTTCAACCTTGGGGGCGACGCAGCGC
>JANONV010000306.1:0-2769 GCA_031421015.1 Gallionella sp.
ATGGCGTTGCGCACCCCGACCCAGGATGCCGAGGACATCAAGATCAAGCACGGCTGCGCGCTGCGCCAACTGGCCGATGGCGGCGCGATCGAGGTGCCGGGTGTGGGCGAGCGGGGGCCGCGCATATTGTCGCGTCAAACCCTGGCGGAAGTGATCGAGCCGCGCGTCGAAGAGCTGTATTCGCTGGTGCAGCAGGAGTTGCGCCGCAGCGGTTTCGAGGATCTGTTGTCGTCCGGTATCGTGATCACCGGCGGCAGCAGCGCTATGCAGGGCATGGTCGAGCTGGGCGAGGAAATCTTTCATCTGCCGGTGCGACTGGGCATTCCGAAATATGTCGGCGGGTTGTCGGATGTGGTGAAAACACCGCGCATGGCGACCGGCGTCGGCCTGCTGTTATATGGCCTGGAGCATCATCAACGCAACGAGGAGACGCGGATGAAATCGAATTCTTTTGGCGATGTGCTGGCAAGAATGAAAAAGTGGTTTGAGGGAAATTTCTAGTAGGGGCGTATGGCAATACGCCCGAACAATTCGGGTATATTTTTTGTAATTATTTTTTAAGGAGACGGCGATGTTTGAAATCATGGAAGCACAAACGCAGGATGCGGTAATCAAGGTGATCGGCGTGGGCGGCTGCGGCGGCAATGCGGTGGACCACATGATCGAGCAAGGTGTACAGGGCGTCGAATTCATTGTCATCAACACCGATGCGCAAGCGCTCAAACGCAGCAAAGCGAAAACGCAGTTGCAGATCGGCGCGGCGATTACCAAGGGCCTGGGCGCGGGGGCCAAGCCTTCGGTGGGACAGGCGGCGGCGGAAGAAGATCGAGAACGCATCAAGGAGATGCTCAGCGGCGCGCACATGGTGTTCATCACCGCCGGCATGGGCGGAGGCACCGGAACCGGCGCCGCGCCTATCATCGCGCAACTCGCCAAAGAGATGGATATCCTGACCGTGGCGGTGGTGACCAAGCCGTTCGCTTACGAAGGCAACCGGATGCGTTACGCCAAAGCCGGTATCGAGGCGCTGCACGAGTTTGTCGATTCCCTGATCATTGTGCCCAACTCCAAGTTGATGGAAGTGCTGGGCAAGGACGTCACCGTGCCGGAAGCCTTCAAGGCGGCCAACGGGGTGTTGCAGGGCGCGGTGGCAGGCATCGCCGAAGTGATCAACGTGCCCGGTTTGATCAACGTGGACTTTGCCGACGTGCGCACCGTGATGTCGGAAAACGGCATGGCGATGATGGGGTCGGCGGTCGCTTCCGGCCCGGATCGCGTGCGCATTGCCGCAGAACGCGCGATCGCCAGCCCGCTGCTGGAAGACATGGACATGACCGGTGCGCGCGGCGTGCTGGTGAACATCACCTCCTCAAGCAGCCTGAAACTCAAGGAGCTGGAAGAGGTGATGGAGTGCGTCCAGTTCGCCGCCGAAGAAGCCACCGTGATCGTGGGCTCAGTGTTCGACGAAGCCATGGGAGACGAGATGCGTGTCACCGTCGTGGCGACGGGTCTGGGTGCGCCGCAGGCGCGCAAGCAAGCCAAGCCGGAAATCGTCTACCAGAATCAGGACTTCCAAAGGACCGGCACACATGATGAAGCGACGTCCAACGTGAATTACGGCGAACTGGAAACACCGGCGATCATGCGTAGCGGGCGCAGGGCAGCGGTGGACGCGATGGAAAAATCCGGCGTGGATACTTACGACATTCCGTCCTTTTTGCGTAAACAGGCGGATTAAAATCAGGACTGAGGACTGAGGACTAAGGACTAAGGACTGAGAAAAAGCAGTCGGCCGGCTTTACCTAGTCGTAGGGTGGATAAGGCGCGCAGCGGCGCATCCACCGAACAAATGGTGGATGCGTGCCTAATGGCACTTTATCCACCCTACATGCTGAAAACTGCAGCGGGGTTGGTTTTACTCAGTCCTAAGTCCTCACACCTCAGCCCTGCCTTGGGCTGTGTTAAAATAACTCCGGTGATTTCAGTAATCAAAACAGCAATGGTCAAACAACGCACCTTGAAAAGTTCTGTCCGCGTGACAGGAGTCGGCTTGCACAGCGGCGAAAAAGTCATGCTCGGATTGCGCCCCGCCCCGGTCAACACCGGCATCGTATTTCGCCGCGTGGACGTAAAGCCGGTCGAAGAGATTCGCGCGCGCGCGGAGTTGGTGCATGACACGCGCCTGTCTACCTGCATGGAACAAAACGGTGTGCGCGTCGCAACCATCGAGCATCTGATGTCGGCGCTGGCCGGCTTGGGCGTGGACAACGCCTATATCGATCTGGATAGCGCCGAAGTGCCGATCATGGACGGCAGCGCCGGTACGTTTGTTTTCCTGCTGCAATCCGCCGGTATCGTCGAGCAATCTGCCGCCAAGAAATTCATTCGCATCAAAAAGACCGTGGAAGTAAAGCACGGCGACAAATGGGTGCGCTTTGAACCGTACAGCGGCTATAAATTAGCCTTCACCATCAATTTTGCCCACCCGGTATTTGCCACTGCCAAACAGCATGTCACCGTGGATCTCGGCGAGCATTCCTATATCCGCGAATACAGCCGCGCGCGCACCTTCGGTTTCATGCAGGAAGTCGAGAGCATGCGTGCACAAGGCCTGGCATTGGGCGGCAGCCTGGACAATGCCATCGTGATGGACGACTACCGTGTGCTGAACGCGGACGGATTGCGTTTCGAGGATGAGTTCGTCAAGCACAAAGTGCTCGACGCGATCGGCGACCTGTATCTGCTCGGGCATCCGCTGATCGGCGCGTT
>JANONV010000307.1:0-11024 GCA_031421015.1 Gallionella sp.
CCTAAGTCAGACAAGGCGCGATAAAAATTTTAGCGCGCCGCATATGTTTGATATGTAAGCGTTAAAATTTTTATCGCAACGCAGTATCACGACGGAGTTTGGATTTTTAGAGGTGGCCTACAGTAACAGATGAACTTGCCCGTACATGCAAAGCTGATGACGTCATATTACCGCCTCATGTGAAACCGTGGACTTCTATGCGAAAATTTTCAGCAATGAATGGTTGTGGCTAGGCAATTTCGCGTTCGCTTACCTGTTGACCAGCGCGGCACGGACGGCTCCATGGCGCGCGCTTTGGCGCAACAACGAACAGTTTAACGCGCTGGTAGCCTTATCGCTGGGTTTGACCGTGTTGTGGCTATTGCCGGTGGGATTGCGCGAAGGGTTGACTTTGCATCTGCTCGGCGCGTCTTTATGTGTGCTGATGTTTGGTTGGCAGATCGCCACGCTGATGCTGTCCGCCATGTTGTTGATCAGCATGCTGAAAAACGGGGTGAACTTGGTGGTGTTGGGTAGTAGCGGAATGATGTTGGTGGTATTGCCTGTCATGGCGACCCAATTGTTTTTTCGCCTGTTCCAGCGCTTCGGGATTAAAAGCTATTTCAGTTATATCTGGTGGAATGGTTATGTATGCGGCTTTCTGACCATGATGCTGGTCGGTTTGAGCAACGCGCTGTTGGTAGGGATGTCCGGCTATTATAGCTGGTTCACGCTCAAGCAGGACTACCTGGCTTTTTTGCCGGTATTGAGTTCCAGCGAATCTGTGTTGACGGGCGTATTTATTGCCGGATTCGCGGTATTCCAGCCCAACGCAGTCGCCTATTTCGATCAGGATATTTACTTTGCAAAGAAGCCGCGGGATTGAGCATTAGCAGTTTACTGTTAGCAGGGGGCGACCCTGCGGCAGGCTTGTATCGCCAGCGGACATTTCTACTTGTGGCTATGCACCGGATACAGGTTATTTTGATTTTCGGGCAACTTTGATACAATGCGCGGGCTTTTTTGAATTTTAATCAAGGGTGGGAGAGATAAATGTCTATTGAACAACGCGTTAAAAAAATCGTTGCCGAGCAACTTGGGGTGAACGAAACTGAAGTCAAGAACGAATCTTCCTTCGTTAACGATCTGGGTGCGGATTCTCTGGATACCGTCGAGCTGGTGATGGCTCTGGAAGAAGAGTTCGAATGCGACATCCCGGACGAAGATGCAGAAAAGATCACCACTGTACAGCAAGCCATGGACTACGTCTTGGCGCATCAAAAATAATTCCCTTCTTTTTCCGTTTGCCCATCCTTTCTGTTTGGCGGAGCCAGTTTGTCTAAACGCAGAGTCGTCATTACCGGCCTGGGAATCATTTCCCCGGTCGGGATAGGGATACCCGCGACCTGGCGAAACATCGTCGCGGGGAAGTCCGGTATCACCAGAATCACGCGCTTCGACGCCAGCGCGATGGCAGCGCAAATCGCCGGCGAAGTGAAGGATTTCGATGCGACGCAATATCTTTCCGCCAAGGATGCACGCCGCATGGACAGGTTCATCCATTTCGGCCTGGTGGCAGGGATGGAGGCGTTCAGGGATTCCGGGCTGGAAGTTTCCGGGCAGAACGCCGAGCGTATCGGGGTGAACATCGGTTCGGGCATCGGCGGCCTGCCGATGATCGAGGACACGCATAACGATTACCTTGCCGCAGGGCCGCGCAAAATCTCGCCGTTCTTCATCCCGGGCACCATCATCAACATGATCTCGGGCAATCTGTCGGTGATGTATGGGCTGAAAGGCCCGAATCTGGCGATGGTCTCAGCCTGCACCACCGGCACGCATTGTATCGGCGAATCGGCGCGTATCATCGAGTATGGCGATGCGGACGTGATGATCGCTGGCGGTTCCGAGGCGACTGTATGCGCCCTGGCCGTAGGGGGGTTTTCTTCGGCACGCGCGCTCAGCACGCGCAACGATGATCCGGCCACCGCCAGCCGTCCGTGGGACAAGGATCGCGACGGCTTTGTGATCGGCGAAGGTGCGGGGGTGCTGGTGCTGGAGGAATACGAGCATGCCAAGGCGCGCGGCGCCAGGATTTATGCGGAACTGGCAGGTTATGGCATGAGCGGCGACGCCTACCATATCACCGCGCCAAATACCGATGGCCCCAAGCGCAGCATGTTGAATGCGTTGCGCAACGCCGGATTGAATCCGCAGGACGTGCAATACGTCAATGCGCACGGCACCTCGACCCCGCTGGGCGACAAGAACGAAACCGAGGCGATCAAGCTGGCGTTTGGCGATCACGCCAGAAAACTGGTGGTGAACTCCACCAAATCCATGACCGGCCATCTGCTGGGCGGAGCGGGCGGCGTCGAGTCGGTGTTCTGCGCGCTGGCGGTGCATCATCAGATTTCGCCGCCGACCATCAATATCTTTGAACAAGACCCGGAATGCGATCTGGATTACTGCGCGAATACCGCGCGCGACATGAAGATAGAGGCCGCGATGAACAACAACTTCGGTTTTGGCGGAACCAATGGCACGCTGGTGTTCCGCAAGGTTTAGTTTTTCACAACGATGCTGGTCAATGGCAAACAGGGCAATCTGGTCGGCATCCGTGATCGCGGCCTGCTGTACGGCGATGGCGTGTTTCGCACTTTCCTCGCTACCAAGGGCAAAGCCAGGCACTGGCCGTTGCACTTCCAAAAAATTCAACACGACTGCGCCGCACTGGGCATTATTTGCCCGGATGTCGCGTTGCTTTCCGCTCAGTTGAACGATCTGCTCGTGCAACACCCGGATGGCGTGGTGAAGCTGATCGTCACGCGCGGCGAAGGAGCGCGCGGCTACGCGCCGCCAACCCGCGCCGAATCAACGCTCATCTGGGATGTTTCCCCGTTGCCTGCCTATCCCGCTGATTGGGCTAGGCATGGAATCAAAGCGCGGTTGTGCAAACTACGCTTGAGCCAACAGCCGCGTTTGGCGGGAATCAAGCATCTCAACCGTTTGGAAAACGTGCTGGCGGCAGCCGAGTGGAACGATATGGAAGTTGCCGAGGGGCTGCTGATGGATGCCGATGGCAATGTCATCGAAGGCACGCGCAGCAATTTATTCCTGGTCTCGCAAGGCGGGCTGATCACGCCGGATTTGTCGCGCTGCGGCGTGGCGGGGGTGCAGCGTGAGCGCGTAATGGCCTGGGCGGCACAGCACGACATGCCGCTGCAAGTGCGCGATGCCAGGCTGGATGAGGTGATGCATGCCGATGAACTGTTTGTGGTGAACAGCATCATCGGCTTGTGGCCGGTACGCGAACTGGAACAACGTCGCTGGACTGACTTCCCTGTCGCCCGGCGAATTCATCACAGCCTTGAAGGAACAGAGGCATGACACCGGATTCGAGGTTATGAGAAGAATATTCAAGCTTTCGATTTTGCTGGCGCTGCTCGCCGCCGCTGGGCTGGGCTATTACGCCTATCGCCCGCTGACGTTGCCCGCCACGCCGTTTGATTTCGACTTGAAGCAAGGCAGCAGCCTGAAGAGCGCGGCGCGGGAAATGCAGCAGGCCGGACTGCTGGGCCAGGAATGGCCGTTTGTATTGCTTGCCAGAATATTCGGTCAATCAACCCAACTCAAGGCAGGCAACTACGAACTCAAGCATCCAGTCTCATCTATAGAGCTATTGCTAATCATCACCAAGGGCGAGTTCAGCCAAAGAAAGATCAGCGTCATCGAAGGCTGGACGTTCAGGCAGTTTCGCGGCGCGCTTGATTCCAACCGATATATTGCGCACGACACGATAGGCTTGCCGGATCTGGAAATCCTGCAACGTATCGGCGCGATCGAAAGGCATCCCGAGGGTTTGTTTTTCCCCGACACCTACAATTTCGTCTCCGGCAGCAGCGATCTGGCGATACTCAAGACCGCTTACCGCACCATGCAACAGCGTTTGCAAGAAGCGTGGGCGACCCGCGAGGTGAATTTGCCCCTGCAAACACCGTATCAAGCCCTGATCCTGGCTTCCATCGTCGAGAAGGAGACCGGCGTGGCAAGCGACCGTGCCATGATCGCCGGGGTGTTCGTGAATCGCTTGCGAAAAGGCATGTTGCTGCAAACCGACCCGACCGTGATTTACGGTATGGGCGATCGGTTCGATGGCAATCTGCGCAAACGCGATTTGCTCGCCGACACGCCTTACAATACCTACCGGCGGCGCGGATTAACGCCCACGCCGATTGCCCTGCCGGGCATGGCAGCGCTGCAAGCCACGTTACACCCGGCGCGGACCGACGCGCTATACTTCGTCGCGCGTGGCGACGGCAGCTCGGAATTTTCCAGCAGTTTGGTCAAGCACAATCGTGCTGTTAATCAGTACCAGAAATAACTGCTGCCGGGCAGCATGGCGCAGAGATTTCCCCTGGCAGCTTGGCCGACAAAACAATTCGATTCCGGTGCTTTTGGTATTGCGGTCAACACGCCACGCCAAGAGGATGTTGCACAATCACCGCCTATCGTGTGTAGGTCAGGTTTTAACCAGTGACTTCCCTATGGGCGATAAATACGGATTCTTTGCCCTTGTAATATCAGGTTGATATCCATTGCACCTGGTGCTAGGATTGCCCTGACAAAAAAGTTGCCCAAGCCGGATAGCGCGAAACCAGTCGAAACGGATCGAGCATTCAAAACAGCTTGGTTTGCAAAGGAAGCCCGTAAGGCAAAAATTGCGGATGAAGAGCTTTGTCATGCGATCAGGCAAGTCATGCAAGGGCAGGCAGATCACCTCGGCGGCGGGGTGTACAAAAAACGTTTGAACGACAACATGCACCGTTCGATCATCGTGGCCAAGGCTGGTCGGCATTGGATATATGCCTACCTCTATGCTCCCGATACTCTAAAAAACATGAAATTTACCCACTCGATTACGCGAAGACCCATTTCTATTTTATATCAACAATCATCCTCATCTCTCGTGTAGGGTGCGTTCCACGCACCAGCCCAACGATGATGGTGCGTGGAATGCACCCTACGACATTGCGCTTTTAATTTAGAAATTGAATGAACACACAACCCCCGCATCTCGAAAAGTGAGTCTGCATTGGCCAAACTGAAAGTCCTGTTCGCGACTTCCGAAGTCGCGCCGCTGAACAAGACCGGCGGGCTGGCCGATGTCAGCGGCGCATTGCCGGCCGCCTTGCGCGCCATCGGCGTGGATGTGCGTATCATCGTGCCGGGATACAACCAGGTCATGGCGCAACTGGCGCAACACGAGGTCGTGGCGACATGGGATGCATTGCCGGGCTTTGCTCCCGCACGACTGTTATCCGCCGCGATGGCGAATGGCGTTCCGCTGCTGGTGTTGGATAGTCCGAGCATGTATCAGCGTGAAGGGGGGCCATATCAGGATGCCGACGGCATTGATTGGCCCGATAATGCGCAGCGTTTTGGCTTGCTGTCCAAAGTCGCCGCCGTGCTGGGCAGCAGCGCATCGCCGCTGGACTGGCATCCCGATCTGGTGCATTGCAACGACTGGCAGACCGGCCTGACGCCCGCTTATCTGCACTTCGCGCCGGGTGCTGTGCCTGGCGTCATGGCCATCCACAACCTGGCTTTTCAGGGCATTTTTCCTGCGGCGACAGTGCCGCAACTGCATCTGCCCTCATCTTGTTTTGCCATCGACGGCGCGGAATTTTACGGCAGCCTGTCGTTTCTCAAAGCCGGTTTGTTCTACGCCGACCACATCACCACCGTCAGCCCGAACTATGCAAAAGAGATCCAGCAAGAGGAACTCGGTTTTGGCATGCAAGGCCTGCTGACCACTCGCAGTAATGATCTCACCGGTATACTCAACGGCATTGACACCGGCGAGTGGAATCCGGCGACCGACCCTTACCTCGCCAAGCAATACAGCAGCGCAAACATGGCCGGCAAAGCCGCCAACAAGGAAGCCCTGCAAAGCAGGTTTGGCTTGAACCTTGATCCGGATATGCCGCTGCTCGGCGTAATCAGCCGCTTCACCGAGCAGAAGGGTCTGGACTTGCTTTTGGAAATCGCGCCGCGCCTGACCGATTTGCCGGTGCAGTTGGTCATGCTCGGCAGCGGCGACGCAAAGATGCAAAAAACCGCGCGCGACTTGTCGCATCGCTATCCCGGCAAGATCGGCGCGCATATCGGCTTCAGCGAATCGCTCGCGCATCAGATCGAAGCAGGGGCGGACATGTTCGTCATGCCGTCGCGCTTCGAACCCTGCGGCCTGAACCAGTTGTACAGCCAACGCTACGGCACGCCGCCCATCGTGCATGCCACCGGCGGCCTCGCGGATTCGGTGGTGGATTGCTCCGGTGCAACGCTCCTGGACGGCACCGCCAGCGGCTTTTCGTTCAGCGGCATGACTGCCGAAAATCTGTACACCGCGATACAGCGCGCAGTTGGCCTCTATCACGATAAAATAAAATGGAAAGCCCTGTGCAAAAACTGCATGGACAAGGATTTCAGTTGGCAAAGCAGCGCGGAGGCGTATCGTGTAGTTTATTTGAAGGTATTGAAGCAAGCGGTATATTCACATCAATCTCAGCCCACCGCACCAGCACTCAGCTAATTCAATTTATGAAACAAAATCCTTCAGCACACCCAGAAACTCATCACCATAACGCGCCAGCTTGGCCTGCCCGACACCGCTGACCCGCGCCATTTCGTCCAGTGTGGCGGGGCGCTGGCTGAGAATTTCCAGCAGGGTGCTGTCGTGAAAGATGACGTAGGGCGGCACGCCTTGTTCGCGGGCGAGTTCGGTGCGTTTGGCTTTGAGCGCCAGCCACAGCGGATCGTCATTCGCACCGGCAAAAGGTTCGCGTGACTTGTCATTGCGTTGGGCGGTGCGTTCTGCGCGCTGCGCTTTACGCTTCACCGGATCGGCATCGCGGCGCAGCCAGACAGATTGTTCGCCGCGCAGTATTGGGCGTGCGGCTGCGGTGAGTTTCAGTCCGCCGTAGGCCGCTATGTCTGATTCCAATATTCCACTTGCTACCAGTTGGCGATACACGCTGCTCCATTGCGTTTGCGCCAATTCCCTGCCGATGCCGAAGGTGCTGAGTTGCCGGTGATGGAATTGTTCGACCTTCGCGGTGGCTTTGCCCAGCAGCACGTCGATCAGATGGACGACGCCGAAGCGTTGTCCGGTGCGGTATACGCAGGACAATGCCATTTGCGCTTCGCGTGTCGCGTCCCAGGTATCCACCGGCTCCAGGCAGTTATCGCATGCGCCGCAGTTGCCCGGATGTTCTTCGCCGAAATAGCGCAGCACGGTTTGATGGCGGCAGGTGGTGGATTCGCAGTAGCCGAGCAAAGCGTCCAGCTTTTGCCGCTCCAATCGCTTGCGTTCTTCGGAGGCCTCGCCGTTAGCTATCATCTGGCGCATAGTAACCACATCGCCCAGACCGTAGGCCAGCCAGGCGTTGGCGGGCAGGCCGTCGCGCCCAGCACGGCCGGTTTCCTGGTAATAGCCTTCCATGCTTTTTGGCAGGTCGAGATGGGCGACGAAGCGCACGTTGGGTTTGTCTATGCCCATGCCGAATGCCACGGTCGCGACCATCACCACGCCTTCTTCGCGCAGGAAGCGGCTTTGATTTTTACTGCGCGTCGCGGCATCCAGTCCGGCGTGATAGGGCAGCGCATCCCATCCTTTTTCTTTCAGCCATGCGGCGGTTTCTTCAACCTTGTTGCGCGACAGGCAATACACGATGCCCGCATCGTTCGGATGTTCAGCTTCAAGAAACGCTTGTAACTGATTGCGTGCATTGTTCTTTTGCGTGACACGATAACGGATGTTGGCGCGGTCGAAGCTGGAAACAAACTGGCGCGCCTGCTCCAGCGCCAGCCGTTCGACGATCTCGCCGCGTGTCGGCGTATCGGCGGTCGCGGTGAGTGCGATGCGCGGCACGGCGGGGAAGCGCTCGTGCAATATCGTCAATGCGCGGTACTCGGGGCGGAAATCATGGCCCCATTGCGAGACGCAATGCGCCTCGTCTATGGCGAACAGGGCGATGCCGGAGTTGCCCCCCTCAGCCCCCGCCCCCTCAGCCCCCTCCCCAACCCCTCCCCCACTGGGAGAGGGGCTTAACTTCCCTCTCCCATCGGGGGAGGGACTGAGGGAAGGGGTTAGCTCCGGCATCGCCCTGTTCGCCAAAGACGAGGCGCATTGCGTCTCGCAATGGGGGCACGATTTACGTCCCGAGTACCGCGCGCAGACGGTGTTGCACGAACGCTTCCCCGACGTGCCACGAATCGCACTCACCGCGACCGCCGATACGCCGACCCGCGCCGAAATCGTCGAACGGCTGGCGCTGGAACAAGCGCGCCAGTTTGTCTCCAGCAACGACCGCGCCAACATCCGCTAACGCGTCACGCAAAAAAATAACGCGCGCTTGCAATTGCAATCTTTTCTGGACAGCGAACATGAGAACGATGCCGGCATCGTGTATTGCCTGTCGCGCAAGAAAGTTGAAGAAACCGCTGCATGGCTAAAAGAGCGCGGTTGGGATGCCCTGCCCTATCACGCCGGACTGGATGCCGCGACGCGCAGTAAAAATCAAAGCCGCTTTTTGCGCGAAGAAGGCGTGGTGATGGTGGCGACGGTGGCGTTCGGCATGGGCATAGACAAACCCAACGTGCGTTTCGTCGCGCATCTGGATTTACCCAAAAGCATGGAAGGCTATTATCAGGAAACCGGTCGCGCCGGGCGCGACGGCTTGCCCGCTAACGCTTGGCTGGCCTACGGTCTGGGCGATGTCGTCTCGATGCGCCAGATGATAGACAACGGCGACGCCCCCGAAGAACGCAAGCGGCTTGAAAGGCAAAAGCTGGACGCGCTGCTCGGCTACTGCGAATCCACCACTTGCCGCCATCAAACTGTGCTGCGTTATTTCGGCGAAGCACATGCTGGCAATTGCGGCGCATGTGATAACTGCCTGGAGCCGGTGGATACCTGGGATGCGACCCGCGAAGCGCAAATGGCCTTGTCCTGCGTATATCGCACCGGACAACGCTTTGGGGTCGTCCATCTGATTGACGTGCTGATGGGAAAAACCACCGCGAAGGTCGAACAATTTCACCACCAACAACTCAGCACCTTCGGCATCGGCAAGGACTTGGCACAAGCACAATGGAGCAGCGTGTATCGCCAACTGGTGGCGAGCGGATTATTGGAATCGGATATCGCCGCCTACGGAGGACTGAAGCTCACCGCAGCCGCGCGTCCGATATTGCGTGGCGAACAATCTGTCTGGCTGCGCCGCGACGCGGATCCGGCGATTCTCAAAGCTGAACGTAAAGCGCAGCGCGCCGAGCGCACTAAAAAATCGCGCGAACCGTTTGCCGGTGCAAGTGATGATCCGCTGTGGATGGCGCTCAAAGCCAAACGCACCGAACTCGCCCGCGAACAAGGCGTGCCGCCTTACGTTATTTTTCACGACAGCACCCTGCTGGAAATTCTCAACCAACGACCGACCACACTGGACGAAATGGCGCAGGTCAGCGGCGTTGGGCAAGCCAAGCTGGCGCGCTACGGTGATGAGTTTTTGGGTGTATTGAAAGGTTTTGTTTCGTAGATTGGATTAGCTGTTTCTGGCGTTAAAAATACAGTGCCAATTAGTCCTAAATTGCTTCTGTTTTATTCGTGCTGGCTAATCTGCTTTTTTGAAATTCCAGCGCCGCGTCGATCACACTCATAAATTCATTGAGTTCGAAGGGCTTGCAGAGATAGCGGAAAAATCCTGCTTCCATTCCTTCAAAAATATCATCGGGCATGGCATTGGCACTCAGGGCAACGATCGGAATATGCGCCGTTAGCGGATCCTTAACCAGTATCTCCATCGCTTCGATACCGCTGATATCAGGCAAGGTGATATCCATCAGAATCACATCGGGCAGATGGGTACGTGCCAGTTCGATACCGAGTTTGCCGTTATCCGCGATCAGCAAGCGCATATCGGGCCTATCCTCCTCAATGAGCTCCTTGACCAGTAACAAATTGGCCGGGTTGTCTTCAATATAAAGCAGGGTATGTTGCTGCGTGCCGGCATATATTTTCGGAGTGTGCTTTTGCGATTTGCCTCCGCTTGCTGCAAGTTGGGGCTCAGTAGCCGAGACCAGTTCGAACCAGAATACGCTACCTACCCCGACGGTGCTTTCCACGCCGATCACGCCTCTCATCAGCTCAATCAATTGCTTGGTTTTCACCAGGCCGATGCCTGTTCCTTCGACGCTGCCATGCTCTTGGCCAAGACGATTGAATGGCTGGAAAAGTTGCGTCAATTTTTCCGGGGGCAATCCAATCCCGGTGTCCTGAATGTTGATGCGTATGTACCCAGGAGTGCCGGTGACGCACTTCACCTCGACCGTTCCCTGCTCGCGATTGTATTTAATCGCATTGGATAGCAGGTTGATCAGAACCTGCTTTAACTTGGTCCGATCGGCCTTGACAATCAAAGGGTCGTCGAACTTGGGAAAGATCAAATGGATGCCATATTGCTGTGCCTGCGGTTCGATCATGGTTTGGCATTCGGATATGACCTCGGCCAGAGATACCGATTCCTGGGACAGTGCGAGATTGCCGGATTCGATCGTCGCGAGATCCAGAATTTCGTTGATCAGGTCCAGCAAATACCATCCTCCGCGGAGTATCTCTGTGAGCCTTGACATCTGGGTGGGCGTAGGCTTAGGAGAACCGGCTTCTATTAACTGGGCAAAACCAAGAATGGCATTGAGCGGGGTGCGCAATTCATGGCTCATGTTAGAAATAAAATTCGATTTCGCAAGATTGGCTTTTTCTGCTTCAGCCTTGGCGTGCGTCAGTTCTGCTTGAACGCGCTTGCGTTCGGCAACGTCCTGGCGCAGTTGTTTGTTCGCCTGCGCAAGTTCATCGGTGCGTTTTGCCACCAACTCCTCAAGACGCCAGCGGTGTTGCCACAACTCGGCTTCCGCCTGTTTTTTTTCCATCAGCATCCGTTGCCCGCGTAGCACGCGCTGAATGACGGCGGGCAGCAGTTCCAGAT
>JANONV010000308.1:0-6724 GCA_031421015.1 Gallionella sp.
GATGTCTGACGATAAAAATTCCGGCGATAAAAATTCCGGCGATAAAAAATCGGGCGGTAAATTGCTGTACTGCTCGTTTTGCGGCAAGAGCCAGCACGAGGTGCGCAAGCTGATCGCGGGTCCGTCGGTGTTCGTGTGCGACGAGTGCATCACGCTGTGCAACGACATCATGCGCGAGGAGATACAGAGTGACCAGGCCAAGGCGGACAAGAGCGACTTGCCGGTTCCGAAGGAAATCTGCGCGGCGTTGGACGAGTATGTGATCGGACAGGAACAGGCCAAGAAGATACTGTCGGTTGCGGTGTACAACCACTACAAGCGCCTCAAGAGCAATGACAAGGACGGCGTGGAATTGGCCAAGAGCAATATCCTGCTGGTCGGGCCGACCGGATCCGGCAAGACCCTGCTGGCGCAAACCCTGGCGCGCTTGCTGAATGTGCCGTTCGTGATGGCCGATGCGACCACGCTGACCGAAGCGGGCTATGTCGGCGAGGATGTCGAGAACATCATTCAGAAATTGTTGATAACCTGCGACTATGACGTTGCGAAGGCGCAGCGCGGCATCGTGTACATTGATGAGATCGACAAGATTTCGCGCAAGTCGGATAACCCGTCGATCACGCGCGACGTGTCAGGCGAGGGCGTGCAACAGGCGCTGCTCAAACTGATCGAGGGCACCAAGGCTTCGATCCCGCCGCAGGGCGGGCGCAAGCACCCCAACACGGAGTTTTTGCAGGTGGATACCACCAACATCCTGTTCATCTGTGGCGGCGCGTTCGACGGATTGGAAAAGATCATACGCAATCGTTCCTCCAAGGCCAGCATCGGCTTCGGCGCGACTGTCGTCAGCAAGGACGAACGCAAGACCGGCGAGACCTTGCGTGAGGTGGAGCCGGAAGATTTGATCAAGTTCGGCCTGATCCCGGAATTCGTCGGGCGTTTACCGGTGGTGGCGACGCTGGAAGAGCTGGACGAAGCCGCTTTGGTGCAAATTCTGACCGAGCCGAAAAACGCGCTGACCAAGCAGTACCAGAAGCTGTTCAATATGGAGAACGTCAAGCTGGAATTCCGCGACGGCGTGTTGCTGGCGATCGCCCGCAAAGCCCTGACACGCAAGGCCGGCGCGCGCGGGTTGCGCTCGATACTGGAAAACGCGCTGCTCGACGTGATGTTTGATTTGCCTTCCATGAATAATGTCAGCAAAGTAGTGCTGGACGAAACCGGCGCTACCCACGAAATAAAACCCATCATCATTTATGCGGATGCCCACAAGGCGGCTTGATCAAATTTTTTGAGGTACCATTGATTCATCCGTTTACTTATATCTTGTCCCGATGTGGGTGCTTGAATTAATTCAAGCGATCCCCATCTAACCTTCCATCCTTCAGAAAGGTTCGCCATGTTTGAACAAGATACCCCGAGCACCCCAGACACTATTGCAACTACCAGTAACTTGCACCCATTGCTGCCATTGCGCGATGTGGTGGTATTCCCGCACATGGTGATTCCGCTGTTCGTCGGACGCTCCAAATCCATCAAGGCGCTGGAAACGGCGATGGAGGCCGGCAAAAGCATCGCGCTGGTGGCGCAAAGGTCTGCGACCAAAGATGATCCCGGCACGGACGATCTTTATGCCATCGGCAGCATGGCGAATATCCTGCAAATGTTGAAATTGCCGGATGGCACCGTGAAGGTGCTGGTGGAAGGCACGCAGCGCGCCAACGTGCTGCGCGTATTCGACGCCAAATCGCATTTTGACGCCGAGGTGCAGATCGTTCCCGCCGAGGATGGCACGGACAGCGAATCCGAGGCGATGCGCCGCGTGCTGATCGCGCAGTTCGACCAATATGTGAAACTCAACAAAAAGATCCCGCCGGAAATCCTGACCTCGCTGGCGGGCATCGATGATGCCGGCCGTCTGGCCGATACCATTGCCGCCCATCTGCCGCTCAAGCTGGAACAAAAACAGGAAGTGCTGGAAATATTCGGTGTGCGCAAACGCCTGGAGCACTTACTGGGGCTGCTGGAAGGCGAGATCGATATTCTTCAGGTCGAGAAGCGCATCCGCGGCCGCGTCAGGCGCCAGATGGAAAAGAGCCAGCGCGAGTATTACCTGAACGAGCAGGTCAAGGCGATCCAGAAAGAGCTGGGCGATGGCGAGGAAGGCACCGACTTCGACGAGCTGGAAAAAAAGATCAAGGCCGCGCACATGCCCAAGGAAGCCCGCACCAAGGCCGAAGCCGAGCTGAAAAAATTGCGCCTGATGTCGCCGATGTCGGCCGAAGCCACCGTGGTGCGCAACTACATTGATGTGCTGCTCGGGCTGCCGTGGAAGAAAAAGACCAAGATCAGCGCCGATCTGAAAAAGGCCGAAACGGTGCTGGAAGAAGACCACTATGGCCTGGACAAGGTCAAGGAACGCATCGTCGAATACCTTGCCGTGCAACAGCGCATGGATAAGATGAAGGCTCCCATCCTTTGTCTGGTCGGCCCGCCGGGCGTGGGCAAGACCTCGTTGGGGAAATCCATCGCGCGCGCCACCAACCGCAAATTTGTGCGCATGTCGCTGGGCGGGGTGCGCGATGAATCCGAGATACGCGGGCATCGCCGTACTTATATCGGCTCCATGCCGGGGAAAATTTTGCAGAACATGAGCAAGGTCGGGGTGAAGAACCCGCTGTTCCTGTTGGATGAAGTGGACAAGATGGGTATGGATATGCGCGGCGATCCGTCTTCCGCGCTGCTGGAAGTGCTGGATCCGGAACAGAACAGCACGTTTGTCGATCACTATGTCGAGGTTGAGTATGACCTGTCCGACGTGATGTTCGTGGCGACGGCGAACACACTGAATATCCCGGATGCATTGCTGGACCGCATGGAGATCATTCATGTCTCCAGCTATATGGAAGAGGAAAAAATCAACATCGCCACGCGCTACCTGGTGCCCAAGGTGATCAAAAACAATGGCCTGCAGCCGGAAGAAATCACTATTTCTGAAAGTGCGCTGCGCGACATCGTGCGCTACTACGTGCGCGAAGCGGGGGTGCGCGGCATGGAACGTGAAATCTCCAAGATCTGCCGCAAGGTGGTGAAAGCCCTGTCGCTGAAAGAACGCGACAAGAAAGTCGTGATCAATTCGCGCAATCTGGACAAGTATCTCGGCGTGCGCCGCTATTCTTACGGCGTTGCCGAGAAGAATAACCAGGTCGGGCAAGTGACCGGGCTGGCGTGGACGGAAGTCGGCGGCGAGTTGCTCACCATCGAAGTTGCGGTGTTGCCGGGCAAGGGCAAGACCACCACTACCGGCAAGCTGGGCGAAGTGATGCAGGACTCCATCCAGGCCGCGCTGAGTGTGGTGCGCAGCCGCGCCAGGCGATTGGGCATAGACGAAGAGTTTTATCAGAAGACCGATTTGCACGTCCACTTGCCGGAGGGTGCGACACCCAAGGATGGGCCGAGTGCGGGGGTTGGAATTTGTACCGCGATTGTGTCGGCATTGACCGGTATTCCGGTGCGTGCCGACGTGGCCATGACCGGCGAAATTACTCTACGCGGCGAAGTGTTGCCGATCGGCGGATTGAAGGAAAAGCTGCTGGCTGCGCAACGTGGCGGAATCAAAGTGGTGCTGATACCCGAAGAAAACACCAAGGATCTGGCGGAGATTCCCGACAACATAAAGAATAAATTGGACATTCATCCGGTCAAGTGGATAGACCAGGTGTTGGAAATGGCGCTCGAGCGCAAACCGGAGTCGCTTGCGGAAGCTATTGAAAAAGTAGGTGTTATTGCCTTGGCTGGGGATGTGAAACAGCCCGATTCGGCACTGGCGACCAAGCATTGAGTCGAAGGATTCCTAACAGCTTGAGTTTGGCAATGCAAGGCCTGTATTTTGCAATGTAACGATGTAAATTAATTATTAATCGCTTGACCAAAGCTGCGTAGCCTTGATATAAAGCCATTGCAGGGCTTTTATATTAAAGCCGTTGCAGGGCTATTACTGTTTTTCAATCATTCGCAAAGGGGACTTACGTGAATAAATCTGATTTGGTTGATGCAATTGCAAAATCCGCTGATATCTCTAAAGCGGCCGCAGCTCGTGCGCTGGATTCGACTGTGGACTCCATCACAAAGGCTTTGAAGAAGGGCGATACAGTGAGTTTGGTCGGTTTCGGCACTTTCAAGGTTGGCAAGCGTGCCGCGCGTAACGGCCGCAATCCTCGCACCGGCGAAACGATCAAAATCAAGGCAGCCAAGGTTCCAAAATTCAGCGCTGGTAAAGGCCTGAAAGATGCCGTAAACTAACCGGCTTTGTCGTTGGGGTGCTTAGCTCAGCTGGTAGAGCGTCGCCCTTACAAGGCGAATGTCGGCGGTTCGATCCCGTCAGCACCTACCACACAGGTTTTTGGAGTGGTAGTTCAGTTGGTTAGAATACCGGCCTGTCACGCCGGGGGTCGCGGGTTCGAGTCCCGTCCACTCCGCCAATTCAAGGCGAACGCAAGTTCGCCTTTTTTACATCTGGGCATCTCTATAAATTCAAAATCCTAAGCTAGACAAGGCGTGAAGTGAGGTAAGCAGGCAAGCCGCGTAGCGGCTGCTCGCAAAGAAAGTCCGCGCGCCGCATATGTTTGATATGAAAGCGTTAAAATTTCTTGCCTCGAAGAGGTTCTCGTACCCGAAGGGTGAGTAACGCAGTATCGCGACGGAGTTTGGATTTATAGAGATGCCCATCTGTTTCTTTTAAGTCAATGTTCGGGTGTTATTACCATGTTTAATATTGTTCGTGAAAAAAAGCGGCTGGTACAGATCGTCCTGGCGCTCATCATTGTTCCATTTGCATTATGGGGTGTGAGTTCATACGACCAATCCGGAAACTCGGCAGAAGTGATTGCCACGGTAAATGGCACAGAAATCACTCGGCAAGAGTTTGATAATGCACTGCGCCAGCAACAGGAGAGGATGCGCGAGCAACTGGGGGCCAGCTTCGATGCGGCGATGTTTGAAAATCCGGGAATGAAGCGCGCGATAATGGACAATCTGGTCACCCAGCGCCTGCTGGTAGAGCGCGCCAAAACCGTGAGGCTGGTTGTGACAGACGCTCAAATGGCGCAGGTGATCGGCGCTGTCGAGGCCTTCCAGGATGGCGGGAAGTTTGACAAGAAGCGTTATGCGGATGTGCTGGCAAGCAACAACATGACGCCATTGAGGTACGAGGCGCGCCTGCGCGATGAGTTGCTCGGTCAGGAGATGCAGGGAACATACGCGCAAAACGGATTTTCCCCCAATAGCGTTGCGGAAAACATTTTTCGTTTGAACGAACAGCAACGGATGGTGAGTGTGTCTCCCGTCTCGTTTCAGGCATTCATGGCGCAGGCAAAAGTGGATGAGGCCGCGCTAAAGAAATATTACGACCAGAATCAAAGCGAGTTCCATGTTCCGGAGCAGGCCAAAGTCGAGTATGTGACATTATCGGTGGATAATTTGCTGGCGAGGGTCGAAGTAAACAAGGAAGATGTACACAAGTATTACGACGAGCATCAGAGAGATTTTGGCACACCAGAGGAACGTCAGGCAGCACATATCCTGATTACTGTACCCGCCGCCGCGCCGCAAGCTGAACAGGATGCCGCCAAGGCCAAAGCTGAGCAGTTGCTGCAGCAGGCCAAGCAAAACCCTGCCAGGTTTTCCGAGTTGGCCAAGCTCAATTCGCAAGATCCGGGCTCCGCTGCGAATGGCGGCGATCTGGGATTTTTCGGTCACGGCATGATGGTCAAGCCATTCGATGATGCCGCTTTCAGCTTGAAAATCGGCGAGATCAGCGGGTTGGTGAAGTCAGATTTCGGTTATCACATCATCAAGCTGATCGCAATCAAGCCTTCCAGAATATTGCCATTCGACGAGGCACGCGAAGGAATCTCGAACAAACTTCACCAGCAAAAAGCTGCCGACATGTTTGCCGAACTGGCCGAGAAATTCAACAATGCTGTTTATGAGCAAAGCGATACTTTGAAGTCGGCAGCCGCTCTGGCCGGTGCGAAGATCGAGCAGAGCGGGTGGTTAGTCAAAGGGATAGCTGCAGCCGAGCCTTGGACGGCAAAAATGTTGCAGGCGATCTTTAACGAAGAAGTTGTGAAGAATAAACGCAACACCGCCGCGATCGAGGTGGCGACGAATACGCTGGTTGCCGCACGAATACTGGAATACAAACCGGCTACCGTGCGTGCATTGAGCGAGGTTCAAGAATCGATCCGCCAGAAATTGTTGCGTCAACAGGCATTGGAGCTGGCCGCAAATCAGGGCAAGGCGTTGCTGGAACAATTACAGCGCGGAAACAAGCCGGTGCTCAGTTGGGGCGCGCTCCAGAGTGTCACACGCTTGAAACCCGGTTCTCTGGATACGGGCTTGGCGCGGCAGATATTCCAGGCGAATGCGGCCAGGTTGCCGCAGTATGTCGGCGCGGAAGATGCGCAGAACGGCTATGTGTTGGTGCGTATCGATGCCGTCAAGGAAGGCGGGGCAATCAACGACGCGATACGTGCGCGTTACGCGCAGCAATTGCGCCAACTGACCGGCGAGGAAATGTTCCAGGCTTATCTGTCTGACGCCAAACAGCAGGCGACGATCAAAGTGAATTTGCCTGAGAAGGTGCCTGAGTAGGGTTACCACTCCGCTCATGCTTCGATACGCCTTGCTGTGCAAGGCACTCAGCACGAACGGAGTGGGCATC
>JANONV010000309.1:0-3090 GCA_031421015.1 Gallionella sp.
CGGGTGATTCTGCGGGCGAAGCGGGATGCTATCAAAGGCTTGCCGAAGGTGTGGGCGAAACGACGGCAAATACAGGCACGACGCGTGGCCAAGGTTAAAGACATTTGGCGGGTGTTGGACAAGCGCTTGTTTAGATGGTGAGCGTTCCTGTCCGCCATCGGCGAATGCGTTCGGTCTCGTCAAAGAACTGCACGACATCAACGCCGAAATGCAAAGCAGACATGGTGCGTTATGACAGTAGCTATGCAATCAATTAGGCTTTGTATATCTGTTGTGTATACAGCATCACTTTAGTACGAGGAAAGCTGTCATGCGAAATACCGCTATTAACCTGCGTGTCCGCGCCGAGCAGCGTGACCTCATTGACTGTGCGGCACATACGCTGGGCAAGAACCGCTCTGATTTTATGCTTGAGGCTGCCTGCGAGAAGGCACAAGGCGTCATGCTCGACCAGGTGTTTTTTGGCTTGGATGCAAAGAGCTTTCGGGATTTTCGAAAGTTGCTGGATGCACCGCCGTCGGCTAACCCCGCTCTGGAGCGTTTGCTGGCGACTGTTTCCCCTTGGGAAACGGCTAAGTCTCGCTAGGCGCACGGCGCGGTGCAGGCGCCCCAGCCACTCACACAGGCACACGACTGCAGTGAGTTCGGTTGCGGTGAGCCGGTACTCAATAACTGGCTCAAACAGCGCGCTTTCGCCAATCAAGTAAACCGTTAATGATAACCCTGCGTGTCGTTCCGGTCGGTGCGTGGAACGCACCCTACCTTGGATGATTTGCAGGGAAACGATGGAGGAGTGAGGCGAGACCTGTCTCGTCGCATGCCTTGCGATGGCGGGGCAGGGCCCCACCCTACCGGTTTGTGTAGATACCTGTGCCCGGTGGCCCGCGGCAGTGTGTTATTGCCTTTGATGCATGTCGTTTATTGGTATATACTATCAGATATATACCATATTGGAGAGAAACGATGGCACGTAATACAGCGAAGGTTTTCATCAGCGGCCGCAGCCAAGCGGTGCGGTTGCCAAAAGAGTACCGTTTTGCGGTCGATGAAGTGTATGTCCGAAAAGAAGGCGACGAAGTGATCCTGTCGCCCAAAATACCATCGTGGCGCGAATACTTCGCACACGGGCCACGGCCGAGCGCCGATTACATGCGCCGCCGCGTCGACCTGCCGTTACAAGAACGGGAAAAGTTTTGACCGCGATGCTGTACATGCTCGATACGGATACGAGCATATACATCATGAAGGAGCGCCCGGCGTCGGTGCAGCGGCGCTTTGAAAAGCATCGCGACGAGGTATGTATTTCCGTTGTGACCTACGCCGAATTGCTTTACGGCGTGGAGCGGTCAACCGCCAAGGTAAAAAACCAGCAGGCCATCGATGCGTTTGTGCAATTGCTCGATGTCCATGATTGGACAACGGCGGCGGCTGCGCACTACGCGGCCATCCGCGCGGAGTTAGACGGAGCCGGCGCACCTATTGGTGCAATGGATATGATGATTGCCGCGCACGCATGCAGCTTGAATGCTGTCGTGGTGACGAATAACACCCGCCACTTCAGCAAGGTAACCAGGTTAAAGACGATCAATTGGGTAGAGTCCGAATCGATCAGGCGGCGATAAGAACCGTTATAGGGGATGTTGATGGGTGTTGAGGAGGGGGTGAATTTGAGCGGGGTTTCCGTTGCCGTGGTGGTGAACTACAACGCCGGCACGTTGCTGAGCGAATCGGTTCGGGCGTGCTTGCGTCCACGCTGCCGGCCGCAGGCGGTGCCGAAGCATGCCGGGTAGCTTGACGTACTCGCCGTTTTGATATATCTTTTTGAGGTATATCACTGGAGAATCAACATGGAAACAGCCAAGGTGTTCTGGTCTGGTCGGTCGCAAGCGGTGCGATTGCCCAAGGAATTCCGGTTTGAGGGCGCGGAAGTGCGGATTCGTCGGCACGGCGCGGCTGTTATTCTCGAACCAGTCCCCACCGATTGGGCCTGGCTCGACTCGCTCACGGGTCCAGTTGATGCCGATTTTCAGCAGGCGGCCATCGAACAGCCGGCACCGCAAGAGCGGCCGGAACTTGACCGTTTGTTCCGTTGATGCGCTTTCTGCTTGATTCCAATGCTGTGATCGCCTTGCTCAACGATCCGGCTGGCCATGTTTCGCGCCGTGTCCGGCAATATCAGCCGGCCGACATTGGCCTGTCGGCCATCGTTATGCACGAGCTTTATTTCGGCGCGTTCAAGAGCCAGCGGCGCGACCGGAACCTGGCCATCGTGGATGGGTTACGCATTGAGGTCATTCCCTTCGACCACGAAGACGCGCGGCACGCCGGGGAGATACGCGCTGCACTTGCCGCGCAAGGCACGCCGATTGGCGGCTATGACGTTCTGATTGCGGGTCAAGCTCGCGCTCGCGCTTTAACGATGGTGACGCGCAATCTGCGTGAGTTTCAGCGTGTGGATGGCCTCCGCGCTGAAAGCTGGGAGGCTGAAATATGAACCTTCTTTCAGAAATCCACCATTGAAAAATCAAGATGAGCGGGCACTCAAGAACCGGCTTGGCATCAGACAATTGGGTAGACTCTCAACCGATCAAGCGGCGATAAGAACCGTATAGGGGATGCTGATGGGTGTTCAGGGAAGGGCGGATTCGACCGTGGCTACCGTTGCCGTGGTGGTGGTGAACTACAATGCCGGCATGATGCTGAGCGAGGCGGTCCGGTGCGTGCTCGCGTCCACGGTGCCGGTTGGAGTGTTCGTTGTCGATAATGGCTCGTCCGATAAAAGTATTGCGCAATTGCGAGAGCGTATCGGGCCGGATCTGCGCCTCTGTATTATCGAGACTGGGCGTAATCTCGGGTTTGCCAAGGCGGCCAACATCGGCTTACGACGCGCTACCGCTGACTATTGTCTGATCCTCAACCCCGATTGTCTGGTTCGGCCCGATACCTTGGAGAAGGTGATTAACTCCATCTTGCTGGACCCAGAAGTTGGGTTGGCAGGGTGCCTGATCCGAAACCCGGATGGCAGCGAGCAGGCCGGTGGGCGGCGCTCGGTGCCGACGCCGTGGCGCTCGTTTGTACGCGTTCTGCATC
>JANONV010000310.1:0-2658 GCA_031421015.1 Gallionella sp.
GCACGGCTGGGCACCGGCCAAGCGTATCAGTTCTACGGATTCTCTGACCGAGGTACCCGCTGAAATGACGTCATCAATAATCAGCACCCGGCCTTGCAGCGTTGCGCCCACCGTTGCGCCGCCTTCGCCATGGTCTTTGGCCTCTTTGCGATTGTAGCTGAATGGCACGTTACGGCCTTGTTCAGCCAGCGCGATAGCGGTTCCGGCAACCAGCGGGATACCTTTGTAGGCCGGGCCAAACAACATGTCGAAAGGCACGCCCGAAGCGAGGATCGCCTGGGCGTAAAACTGCGACAGATTTCTTAACGACTCGCCATCGTCGAATAATCCGGCGTTAAAAAAATATGGCGATAACCGCCCGGCCTTGGTTTTGAATTCGCCGAAGCACAGCACTTTTTGCTGCACGGCAAAGCGGATGAAGTCTAGTCTGAAATTGGACATGGTGAATTGCGACAGGCCGAGACTATGTTGCGCCATTATAATGGTACGCAGGATAACCCCCGAGGATTTTATGCGCATCATTACCGTCAATTTGAACGGCATTCGTTCCGCTGCGAGCAAAGGCTTCTACGAATGGCTCGCGCAGCAGGACGCCGACATTGTTTGTTTGCAGGAGCTCAAGGCGCAAGCGGCGGACATGACCGCGCAAATGCTCGCGCCGGACGGCTATCGCGGTTATTTCCATTATGCGGAAAAGAAAGGCTACAGCGGCGTGGGCATCTATTGCCGCGCACGGCCGCAGCAGGTTGTTGCGGGCATGGGCATTGCCGAATTCGACGCCGAGGGGCGCTATCTATGCGCGGACTTTGCCGACTCCGGGGCCAATTCCGGAGCCGATTTCAGCGTGGTGTCGCTATACCTGCCTTCCGGTTCCAGCGGAGAGGAACGCCAGGCGGTGAAGTTCAAATTCATGGCGGCGTTTCTGCCACGCTTGAGCGAGCTGCGTGCCAGCGGGCGCGAGGTGGTGATCTGCGGCGACTGGAACATCGCGCACCAGGAAATCGATCTGAAAAATTGGCGCGGCAACAAAAAGAATTCCGGCTTCCTGCCGGAAGAGCGCGCCTGGCTGACCGGGTTATTCGATGAGGCCGGTTTCGTTGATGTGTTTCGCCGGGTGCATCCCGAACTGGAAGCGTACACCTGGTGGTCGAATCGCGGCCAGGCGTGGGCGAAGGATGTCGGCTGGCGCATTGATTATCAGATCGCTACGCCCGGCATCGCCGCGCGGGCCGAAGCAGCGAGCATCTACAAGGCGCAGCGTTTTTCCGACCATGCGCCGCTGATGATTGATTATAAGGACTAGCTCTGCTGCCAAGGCAACCCTGCCGCCCGCCATCCGCTGACCGTGCTGCGGTGACGTTTACCGTCCATGTCGCCCTCGAAACCTTCCAGTACGTTGTAGCAGTCGCCGTAACCGGACTGCGTGGACAGAGCGGCGGCATGGTGCGAGCGCACCCCGCTGCGGCAGATGAACATTACCAGCGCTTCTTTCTCGACTTGCTGTTCGAGTTGGGCGATGAAGTGCGGGTTGGCTTTCATGCCCGGATAAGCAGCCAACTCGATTTCCACGGCGCCGGGCATGCGCCCAACCCAGTCCAATTCAGCGCGGCTGCGCACGTCCACCAGCTTGGCGCCGGGGGCGGATTGCAGGATTTCATAAGCCTCGGCGGGATACAGCGCGCCTTCATACGACAGGTTCATCTCTTTGGCGCGCTGTTGCGCGGCTTGCAGAATGGCGGTGATTTTTCCCATGATGTTTCTCTTTTAAATGTAGAGGCACGGCGCGCCGTGCCCCAATCAAACGAAGGTTTAACGATATGGTCGTAAATGTTATGCTGCACGGCTATAGGCGCATACTAGCGCAATGGACATGAAAAAGCACACTCATCTGCATCAATCCCAAGACAATATCAGGGACAAAATCGGGGCCAATATCGGGGTGTTCGAACCGGTGCATCCGGAGCGTTTTGCCGCCGCGCAAAAAAGCACCTGGGTGAGCGTCGCCATCAATTTGCTGTTGACGTTGTTCCAGGTAGTGGGCGGCTTTTTTACGCACTCGCAGGCATTGATGGCGGACGGTCTGCATTCGCTGTCGGATCTTTTTTCCGATGTGTTGGTGCTGTACGCCAACCGGCACGGCAACCGGCACGCCGACGCCGAGCATCCTTATGGGCACGCGCGGATCGAGACCGCGGCTACGCTTATTCTGGGCGCGTTCCTGGTGGTGCTCGGTGTGGTGTTGCTGGTGGCGGCTGCGCTGCGCTTGCAACAACCGAGCGCGCTGGTGGCGGTCAATCCTCTCGCGCTCGCCATCGCGGGGTTCGCTTTGGTGGCCAAGGAAGGGCTGTACCGTTACCTGCTGGCGGTGGCCAAACGGGTGCGCTCGCAGATGCTGGTGGCCAATGCGTGGCACGCTCGTTCGGACGCGGCGTCTTCGTTGGTGGTGATCGTCGGCGTGGCCGGCAATCTGCTCGGCTATACCTTCCTCGATCTGGTTGCCGCGGCGGTGGTGGGCGCGATGATCGCGCATATGGGCGGCAAGCTGGCGCTGGAAGCGATGGCGGAACTGATTGATACCGGACTGGATGCGGAGGAGGTCGAGGCGATCCGGCAAACCTTGCTCAATACGCACGGTGTGCGCAGCTTGCACGAACTGCG
>JANONV010000311.1:0-2511 GCA_031421015.1 Gallionella sp.
GGGCACCTCTAAAAATTCAGAGTTCGCCCAAATGCAAGGCGCGGAAAAAATTTAGCAGCGCCGCATATATATGATATGTAAGCAAGAAATTTTTTCCGCAACGCAGCAGTTGGGATGAAATATGGATTTTTAGAGGTGCCCACATGGCGATTAAGTTTTCACGGCGTTTTTGTATGTTGCTGCTGCTGTTGCACACGATGGCCGCAACTGTGGTGTATGTGACTGCCATGCCACTGGAGTCCAGGCTGGCTATGCTGCTGTTGATTTCACTGAGCCTGATTTATTATCTGGCGCGCGACGTATTTCTCCTGTTGCCTGATTCGTGGTGTGAAATTTCGCTCGATCAAGGCGGCGTAGCGGTTGTCACCCGGGATGGATCGAAACTCTTCGGTCAGTTTGTAGACGAGACCACTGCCAGTTCGTACCTTGTCGTGTTGCGCGTCAAACTGGAAGGCCGTCACCTGCCGGCTTCCCGCGTCATCTTTCCGGATGCGCTGGGCGCGGGTGCGTTTCGTGAGTTCTGCGTTCGCTTGCGGTTCGCTTAATCCAAAGCCGGGCGAGCCGGAACAAAATGTAGGTCGGGCTTAACCGGCGACTTGGCTGCCGTATTTCGGCGGCCTAGTCGAATGGCTATGCAAAGCTCGCCCGACACCCAAAGGGTGCGAGAACCTCTTCGAGGCATGGTGGGCACAGCCCACCCTACGGTTGCTGCGCGATGAACAATCGCCGTTATCAGGTTAATCGGCTTTGGGAGAGAGTATGGTGGGTTGCGGATTTGCCAGTATCCCCGGATAGTCCTTGCTGAAATGCAGGCCGCGGCTTTCGTGGCGCAACAAGGCGCTACGCACGATCAACTCGGCGTTCAGCACCAGGTTGCGCAGCTCCAGCAAGTCCGAGCTGATATGGAAGTTGGCGTAATACTCATTGATTTCGTCCTGCAGCAATTGGATACGGTGTTGCGCGCGCTGCAGGCGTTTGTTGGTGCGCACGATGCCCACGTAGTCCCACATGAAGTGGCGTAATTCCGCCCAGTTATGCGAGATGACGATTTGCTCGTCTGCGTCTGTCACGCGGCTTTCATCCCACGCGGGCAGGGGGGGCGATGTTTGGTGCGACTTGCTCAAAATGTCGCGGACTGCGGCATCCGCGAATACCAGACATTCCAGCAGAGAATTGCTGGCCAGCCGATTGGCTCCGTGCAATCCGCTGTAGGCGGTTTCACCCACAGCATAAAGATTCTCCACATCGGTTCGTGCGCGCAAATCGGCAACCACCCCGCCGCAGGTGTAGTGCGCCGCAGGCACCACCGGAATCGGTTCTTTGCTGATATCGATGCCCAGGCTGAGGCAGCGCGCATAAATAGTAGGGAAGTGTTCCCGAAGAAATTCGACAGACTGATGCGAGATGTCCAGGTAGACGCAATCCAGCCCGTGTTTTTTCATCTCGAAATCTATCGCTCTGGCTACCACGTCGCGCGGAGCGAGTTCCGCGCGCTCATCGTGAGCGGGCATGAAACGTGTGCCATCGGGTAATTTGAGGACGCCGCCTTCGCCGCGCACCGCCTCGCTGATTAAAAAAGATTTCGCGTGAGGGTGGTACAGGCAAGTCGGGTGGAACTGGATAAACTCCATGTTGGCCACGCGGCAGCCTGCCCGCCATGCCATCGCTATTCCATCACCCGTCGCCGTGTCCGGGTTGGTGGTATACATATACACTTTGCCTGCTCCGCCAGTGGCCAAAATGCTGTCTTGCGCGGCGATGGTGATGACTTCATCGCTCAGGCTATTGAGCGCATAGACACCGTAGCAGCGATTATCTTTGCGCCCCAGTTTCTTGCCGGTGATCAAGTCAACCGATATATGGTGTTCCAGCACGGTGATGTTCGGGTGGCGCAGCACACGCGTGGCCAGGGTTTCCTGCACTGCATGGCCGGTCGCATCGGCAGCATGAATGATGCGCCGGTGGCTGTGTCCGCCTTCGCGGGTGAGGTGATAACCCATTTCGCTGGAGCTGTCTCGGCTGAATGAAACGCCTTGATCTATCAGCCAATCAATGGCGGCTTTGCCGTGCTCGACGACATAGCGGGTGGCGGTTTCATCGCACAGGCCGGCGCCGGCAGTGAGGGTGTCCTGAATGTGCGCATCCAGCGAGTCGTCTTCCGATAATACGGCGGCAATACCACCCTGTGCCCAACTGCTCGCGCCATCCAGCAAGGACTTTTTGGTGATCAACCCCACTTTTTGGCGCTCGGCCAGCTTGATGGCCAGCGTCAATCCTGCCAGGCCGCTACCGATGATCAGTGTGTCAAATTTTAGCAATTCGATTCCCGGTTTATCTGCTCAGATTTGAACTATAGCAGGGAGAGCGTAGCGAGGGTTGGGGAAGCAGGGAGTGGTAAGTGGTAAGTGGGGAGTGGGGAGTGGGAGTGTAGTGGGTGGTAAGTAGTGAGTGGTAAGTGTGAGTGGTTTTCCCACTTCCCACTCCCCACTCCCCACTTCCTAGTTTATACTC